>JAVHVB010000218.1:0-4750 GCA_032160775.1 Pseudonocardiales bacterium
CGCTCCGCGGGACGTGGTCGACCGGCTCTGCGACGACCTGCGCCGCCTCGGCGAGCTGGATCACCGGGTCGGCGCAGACCGGCCCGTGCTGAGCGCAGAGGAGCGGGCGTTGATCGCCGAGCTGCTCGCCGGGGCCGCACTCGGCGAAGCTGCCCGGACGCTGCATCTGTCCCGCCGGACCGCAGACCGGCGGCTGGCATCGGCGCGTGCCGCGCTCGGCGCGGCGACCACGGCCGAGGCGGTGCGGGCCGCTGCCGCACTGGGAATCCGGCCCGCGCGGCGCCCCTAGCGGGCTGCGGGATCCGTCCGATCCCAACCTTGCGCCATGTTCGGCGCAGAACCCACTTTCCGGTGTGCCCGCGCCGCACAGTGGGGTCCTGCCCGACCACTCAGGAGGAACCCATGTTCAGTCGCATTCGGTTGATCGGCGTCACCGCCTCGGCGCTCGTCACGGCTGCGCTCTTCGCCGTGCCGACCGCCGCGCAAGCCCAAGTGGGCGTCGCCGGCTCGCTGCTCTACAGCAAGGGCGGCAACCTTCACCTCGCGCACGCCGACGGCTCGCACGACATCGTCTTCAAGTCCGGCGGCTGGTACTGGCCGAGCATGGACGACCAGGGCCGGATCGCAGCCGAACGGGAGGACCGCCGCGCGCCGGACGGGACGATGGGCTACACGATTCATCGGTTCCGGCAGAACGGCACGCAGCTGAGCAGGCAGAACACGCCGAGCTCGCTGTCGCCGTTCGCCTGCCCGATCTACCCGTCGTACCACGTCTCGCTGTCGCCGGACGGGACCAAGATCGCCTACGACTACAGCGACTGCACAGCCAACTTCGCCGCCTGGACGCCGGCTACGACGTTCAATCTGCACACGCAAAGCGATTACTACGCCCCGAGCTGGCTGTCCAACACCCAGATGACGATCAGTCACGTGGGCGTGACCTTCTCCGACACGCAGGCCGAGGTCGGCACGTTCTCCACAAACGGTGGAGGCACCGGCTGGTCCACCGACCTCGCCGACTCGTGGGCGATGGGCTATCACGCGGCGGCCACCCGCGACGGCACGAAGATCGCGCTCATCGAGGACGACGGCGCCAACTGGTTCGACGGCGTGCCGCGCAACGTCAATCTCGTCCTCGGCACCTCCGCCGGACCGGGCCAGCCGATCACCCGGCAGTGCTCCGTCGCGCTCAACGCGAGTTCCTACGCGGACTGGTACGGCGTCCAGTACTCGAACCTGAGCTTCCGGCCGGACGGCAAGGTGCTGGTGTGGGACTCGCCGGTCGGGATCTTCAAGGCGAACACCGGTGTCCTGGCCGGCTGCAGCGCGACGACCCTGAACAAGCAGCTGTGGATCAGGGGCGGCATCAACCCGTCGTTCAGCCCGGCGCAGGACACCCGCGGGTAGCGCGGTCCACTTACGGCATGCCGGGCCGCTCCAGAGCGGCCCGGCATGCTGTCCCCGCATCAACCATGTGGGGCTGACCTATCGCGCGGTTAGACGGCGACGATCTCGACGAGCTGCTCGAGGCCGGCGAGATCATTCGCGTTCCGCGTATAGAGCCGTGCGGAATGCGCGTGCGCAGTGGCCGCAATCAACAGGTCCATCACGCGAGAACGCGGCCTACGGCCGGCTGCCACCACGGCGGCGGCAAGCTGCCCATAGCTGGCGGCGACCGCCTCGTCCACGGGCAACGCGGTGAACGTCCGCTCGAACACCGTAAGCCTGCGCAGCCGTTCGGCGCGGACCGCGGCATCGGACGTCACCAGCACTCCGAAATGCAGCTCAGCGAGCGCCGCCGCGCTGATCGCGAGCTCTCCCTCCAGCGCAGGCACGTCCGTTGCGACAAGAACGCTCGTGTCGAGAATGGCTCTCACTGCGCGCCGTCCCAAGGATTCTCAACGGACTGATCGATCAGGTCGCGGTCCTGGTCCCAGTCAGGGTCGGGTCGGCCGCGGAATGCCTCGGCGATGTCGTCCCACGCCCGCCACTGCTTCGGCTTGGCCGGAACCATCCGCGCCGCGAGGCGGCCGGAGACGGTGATGTCGATTTCCTCGCCCGCCTCCACGCGTCGCACAAGTTCGGAGGCGTCCTGGCGCAGTTCCCGCAGCCCAACAGTTCGCATCTGATCAGAGTAGCATCTGTGCTACCGCGCCGAGCAACACTCATCGCGTCAGCTTGCACGGCACGACCCCGCATCAACAACCATGTGGGGCGACCTCCAGGCTGGCAGCGTCGGCGGCGGCCCGACTCAGGTTGTCCGGTACGCGTCTTGGCGCGGAAGGATCGCAAGAACCGGGTCGTCCTCGCTGCGATGGTTGGCGAGCCGGCTGCTAGGCGGACTGTGCGGGCCATCGCAGGGCGCCGAGTTCGCGGGATACGTTGCGGGCCGCCTCGCGTAGGGCATCGCGGACCGGTTCCCCGACCGGCCAATCGGTGGTCGGCAGGACCACGGCGATCGCCCCGATCGCCGTGCCGTTGGCTCCGAAGATCGGTGCGGCCACGCTGGATTCGCCGAGGACGGCTTCGTCGTTCTCCTCGGCCAGCGCGGTGCGGGCGATCGCGGCGAGCTGCTCGCGCAGCTGGCCGGCGTCGGTGATCGTCTCGCCGGTCATGCTGCGATGCGCCGCCGCAAGTACCTGCTCGGCCTCGGCCGGCAGAAACGCCAGCTGTGCCTTGCCCAGCGCGCTCGCGTGCGCGGGGATGACGATCCCCGTCTCCTGCATCTGCCGGCTGCCATCCGGGCGAGGCTCGTGGTGGATGATCACCACGTCCTCACCGGCCAGGACGCCCGTACGCACCGCCATCCCGGTCCGCCGGGCGAGTTCCTCAGACCAGGACATCGACCGCGAACGCAGTTCCATCGTGTCCAGATAGACGTTGCCGAGACGCAGCACCGCTGGACCCAGTTGGTAGCGCCCGGAGCCCGGGTCCTGCACGACGAGGTAATGCGCGGCCAGCGTCTTGACGATCCCGTGCACCGTCGACGGGGCGAGCTCCAACCGGATCGCAAGCTCGGCGATGCCCAGGCGTCGCTCGCCCTGCAACGCGAACAGGACACGGGCGGCGCGATCGACGGACTGGATCACCTGTCTTGTCCCCTTTCGTCCCTCGACATCGGAACAACCCTTGACGAGATTGAAGCATGGGCGTAATTTCCCGCACAGCATTCGACATTATCGAATGCTAGTCGAGATAACAGTGTGGCGCGAGTCGGTCGGCTCGGCTGCTACCCCGAGCGAGGAGCGTGCAGGGCAATGGACGAACCGTCGATCAGACAGAAGCTCGCGGCCGAGGTCATCGGGACGCCCTTCCTGGTGTTCATCGGCGTCGGCTCGGTGCCGGCGACGTTGATCGTCAATGGCAACGCACCCTTCACGATGGCCGACCTCGGCATGATCTCTTTCGCCTTCGCACTGGTAGTCATTGCCGCCGTGTACGCGCTCGGACACATTTCCGGCTGCCACATCAACCCTGCGGTCACCGTCGGGCTGGCGACGGCGGGGAAGTTCCCGTGGCGGCAAGTGCCTGCCTACATCGCGGCCCAGGTCACCGGTGCGGTGCTGGGCGCGATTGCGATCATCGTCGTGCTCGGCAAGAAGGCGTCCGACCTCGGGCTCGGCGTGGCGCAATACAGCGGCACGGTGCACTGGCCGCAAGCATTCGGCGCCGAGTTCATCGGCACCTTCATCCTGGTGTTCGTCGTCTTCGGGGTGATCCACCGCAACGCCGCCGCCGGCTTCGCCGGGGTCGCCATCGGTTTCGCGGTCTTTGCCATCATCATCGTGGTTGCGCCGGCCACGTCCGCCTCCATCAACCCAGCGCGCACCTTCGGTCCCATGTTCGTCCAGCAACTCTGGGGTGGGACAGTGCATTGGACGCAGTTGCCGGTGTACCTCGCCGCCGAACTGCTCGCCGGTGCGGTCGCGGCCCTGGCGTTCGTCGCCGTGTCGCGGACTCCGGTGGACCAGCACGCGCCCAGTAACGCCGCCGACCTCGTCCCCGCGGAGGCCTGACATGAAAAAGCTCATCAACGATCCGGCTGACGTCGTCAGCGAGGCCTTGCTCGGGATCGAGGCCGCCCACCCGGATCTGCGGGTCGATCACCCCAACAAGATCATCTATCGCGGCGACGCACCGCGGCCCGGCAAGGTCGGGCTGATCTCCGGCGGCGGCTCGGGTCACGAACCGCTGCATGGCGGCTTCGTCGGCCTCGGCATGCTCGACGCTGCGTGCTGCGGCGAGGTGTTCACCTCCCCTGTCCCGGACCAGATGCTCGAGGCAACCAGGTCCGTCGACGGCGGGGCCGGCGTGCTGCACATCGTGAAGAACTACACCGGCGACGTGATGAATTTCGAGATGGCCGCTGAACTCGCGGCCGCCGAGACGGGTGTCGAGGTCATCTCGGTCGTGACCGATGACGACGTTGCCGTGCAGGACAGCACCTGGACGGCCGGTCGGCGCGGCGTCGGCGTCACGGTGTTGCTCGAGAAGATCGCGGGTGCGGCGGCCGAGCAGGGTCGACCGCTCAAGGAGGTCGCCGACATCGCCCGCGAGGTCAACGCCAACGGGCGCAGCATGGGCGTCGCGCTCACGTCCTGCACCGTGCCGGCGGCCGGCAAGCCGACGTTCGACCTGCCCGAGGACGAGATGGAGATCGGCGTGGGCATCCACGGCGAGCCGGGCCGACGCCGGGTGAAGCTCGCCCCGGCCCGGGAGATCGCCGAGATGCTGGTGGAGCCGGTGCTCA
>JAVHVB010000219.1:0-6652 GCA_032160775.1 Pseudonocardiales bacterium
CTATCCGGAGGTCGAGGAGACCAAGGCGCGGGCCGAGGCGGCGCGGGCGAACCGGCCGGTGCTGGCCGAGCTGAGCGACGAGGAGCTGGTCGCCCGGGCGCGCTCGTTCGTGCCCGATCTCGTCTTCGACTACGCCCACCACGTCGTGACGACGGTGCTGGCGATGGTCGGCCCGGTCGTGGCCGGCGAGCTGTTGGCCGGCATCGGCGAGCAGGACAGCCTGGGCGTGCTGCTGAGCGGGATCGGGGACATCGACTCGGCCGCGCCGTCGTTCGCGATCTGGCGGCTGGGCCGCGCGGTGCACGCCTCGCCGGCGCTGACTGCTGCGTTCGACCAAGGGACAGCCGGGCTGCTGGACCGGCTCGCGGGCGACTCCGATCCGTCGGTCCGGGAGTTCGTCGACGGGTTCGACGATTTCCTGTTCCGCTGGGGATCTCGCGCCCCCAACGAGTGGGACCTGCGCTCGGACAGCTGGGAGACCAGGCCCGAGCTTGCGCTGGTGGCGATCGACACGGTCCGCGCCGCCGGCGACGGGCTCGATCCCGCGATCAGCCACGAGCGCAACACCGTGCTGCGCGAGAAGAAGACCGCCGAGCTCGCCGCCCGGATGCCGGACGACGAGTCGCGGCAGACCTTCCTCGCGGCCGCCGCGGCGATCACCCGCTGGATGCCCTGGCGGGAGCGGACCAAGACGAGCTGCGTCAAGGCGATCGGCGAGATGCGCGCGGCGCTCTACGAGCTGGGCGACCGGATGGTGTCCCGCGGCATCATCACCGACCGGCACAACATCACGATGGTCACCGACGACGAGCTGGATGCCCTGGTCGCGGACCCGGCGTCGTTCCGGGACGAGATCGCCCGCCGGCTGCCCGCCTACCTGGAGCTGTTCGAGCTCGAGCCGCCGTTCTTCCTGACCGAGAACCTGCCGCTGTCGCAGTGGCCGCGGCGCACGGCGCGCCCGGTCCTCCCGGTGGCCGAGGGCGACGTCCTGCACGGCGTCGGTGTCTCGCCGGGCACGGTGCGCGGGATCGCGCGGATCATCGTCGACCCGTTCGAGACCGGTGACTTCGCGCCCGGCGACATCCTCATCGCGCCGCAGACCGACCCGGCGTGGACCCCGCTGTTCCTGTCCGCCGCCGCGGTGGTGAACAACGTCGGTTCGATCATCACGCACAGCGTGATCGTCTGCCGCGAGCTCGGGCTGCCGTGCGTCGTGGCGGTCGCCGACGCGACCAAGCGCATCCCGGACGGCGCGCAGATCGAGGTCGACGGCCTAGCCGGCACCGTCCGGGTCGTGTCGCTGCCCTGACCGCTGGCCCGACCGCTCGTCCGAACGCTCGTCTGTTCGGTCAGCCGGCGCCCGCTCGCGGGGGCGCTTGCGGTGCGGCGGCTGCTGTCCGCGCTTGTGCCGGTGCACGTTGTCCTGGCCGTCGGCCAGCAGCACCTTGCCCGCGCGCTCGACCATGTCGATGGCGAATCGCTCACTGAACCCGGAGGCGAACGCGGACACGGCGACGATGCCGAGCACCCCGCTGGTCGAGTTGTAGACCGACGGCGCGAGCAGTCCGCCGCTCAGCGCGAACTGCGCCACGGCGCCGAACACGCCGCCCGCGACCGGACGCAGCACCGCGACCGCCCGGATCTCCGATTCGGCGGAACTGGGGTCGAGCACCAACGTTCCCTTGGACATCCGCTGGAACACGCTGACGACTGCGCCGAGCGACCCCATGGCGACCGACAGCACGAGCGGCGCGGTGGTGATGACCCGCCACCACAGATGCGCGTTCAAAAGGCCGAGTGCCACCGTCACGCCCAGCATGAGCAGCACACCGGCCAACATGCCTTGGACGTACACCGCCCGGGCGCGGCGCTGCACGATGACGTCCGCCCGCCGCCGCGCCGCGGCGAGGTCGATCCGCGCGCTGCGGACCAGTGCGGGCAGGCGCGGGCTCTTCGGGTCCTTCGCGAACTGGTCGGCGGCCGCCAGCACGTTCGTCATGACGTCGTACACGGCCGCGGCCGCCTGGCGCACCGGCAGCTGAGTGGTCGGCCGGGCCAGGCCACGCTCGGCGATCTGGTCGAACACCTCACCGCATCGTGCTTCCAGCGCGTTCAGCCGCTCGTTGTCGGTGTTCAGCACCGTGTGCAGCGCTAAGGCCGGGCGCGGCGCGGCGCCCGGCACCGCTGGCGGCGGTCCGGCGAGGGCGACGCCGCCGACGGCCGTCCTGCTGTAATACGCGTTCTGGATCCGGCCCTCGGTGCGCTCGAAGGCGGTTACCAGCGCCCGCTCGACGGCACGCGCCTCGTCGTGGAGTTCGGGCAACCGCGCGACGGAGCGGGCCTGCACGATCTTCCCGAACGGCACCACCGCGTCCTGCTCAGCCGCGAGCTGCGCGAGCTCGGCCAGCATCCCCCTCGCGGCCGCCAACCGGTTCGGGTCGCTCGCCACCGCCGCCGACATATGCGGCTGACGAGCGCCGGTGGCGTCAGCCGCCGCCATCTGCGCCGTCGTCATTCGCGCCGTCGTCGTACTCCTCGACCCGATAGCCCTCCGGCTCGGCGTCCGCGGTGTCGCCCGACTCGTCGTCACGCCCGTGGCCGTGCTCGTGGCCGTGCTCGTGGGCGAGATCGTCGTCGCGCGTGTGATGCCCGCCGTCGTCGGTCCGATCGTCCTTGTGCCCGCGTTCCGTCCAGTCCGCCACGATGTCCTCCCTCAGCTCCGACCGGCGGAGCAGCGAGTTTCGCGCTGCCCGCTCGCGCACGCAGCGTAGGCGCCATCCGGCCCCGCCGTCGATCACCTGATGGGAAGCCGCTGCTCGCTACGGCCGACGCTCCGCCAGCCGGGTGCGGGCTAGTTGGGTGGCGATGGCGAGGACGTCGCGGAGCGGTTGGCCGGTCTGCTCGGCCGCGCGCTGCGCGTCGGCGAGTTCGGGTTGGACGGTGAGCAGCCGGTCGCCCGCGAAGGCGATCTTCACCTCGACCGGGACTCCGGCCACGTCCACCTGCATCGCCCGGCGGGGAAGTGTGGTGCGGCTCGCCGGGACGTGCCGGACACCGAGCGTGGACGTCTCGGCGAACAACGCCGCCTCGACCGACGCCGCCTTGGCCGGGTCCGTGAGCGCCGTGACGACGTGGCCGGGACGGCCCTTGCGCATGACCACCGGGGCCAGCCAGGCGTCGTGCGCGCCCGCGACCACGAGCCGATCGAGCACGTGCGGCCACACCCGCGGGTCGAGGTCGTCCACTGTCGCTTCGAGCAGTTCGACGTCCTCGTGCGGGCGTGCCGCGGTCTCGACCCTGCTGCCCAGCAGGACGCGCAGGATGTTGGGCCCCTCGGGTGTGTCCCGCCCGCCGGCCCCGACGCCGACGCGCTGCACGGTCATCGGCGGCAGTTCCGCCCAGGCCGTGGCGAGGGTCGCGAGCAGCGCGGCGCCGGTGGGCGTACACGCCTCGTGCCGAGCGGGCCCGGCCGTCACCTCGGCGCCGGCCGCGGTGAGGATCGCCAAGGTGGCCGGCGCCGGGACCGGCAGCGCGCCGTGCTCGGTCTGCGTCGTGCCCGAGCCGACGGCGACCCGGCCGACGGTGATCGGGGCGTCGAGCAGGCCGAGCAGGTGCAGCCCGTAGATCGTGCCGACGACATCCGCGATGGAGTCCCACGCACCGACCTCGTGGAAGTGCACCTCGGCGGGGGAGCAGCCGTGCGCGAGCGCCTCCGCTTCGGCGAGCGTCTCGAAGACGTCCGTGCTGCGCTCGACGACGGCCGCAGGCAGTCCGGACGCGGCGAGCAGGCCGACGATGTCGCTGAGGTGCCGCTCGGGGGAGGGAGCGGAGGGGACGAGTACCCGCACGCGAGTCGCGCGCAGCCCGCCGCGGCGCACGGGCTCGCAGGCGAGCCCGCCGAGGCCCGGCGCCAGCCGGGCGAGCGCGGTGGCGATCTCGTCCGGGTCGGAGCCGAGGTCGACCAGCGCGCCCAGCAGCATGTCGCCGGAGGCTCCCGCCTGCGCGTCGATGTGCAGCGCGGTCGTCATCGCGTACGCCCGACTGCCCGCGCGATGCGAGCCGCTGCCACGCCCGCACCGAAGCCGTTGTCGACGTTGACCACCGTCAGCCCCGGGCTGCAGGTGGCCAGCATGGTCTGGAACGCGGTGAGGCCGGCCATCGTCCAGCCGTAGCCGGTGCTCGTCGGCACCCCGATCAGCGGGATCGCGACGAGGCCGCTGACGACGCTGGGCAGCGCACCGTCCATCCCGGCGACGATCACCGCGACGTCGGCCGTCCGGATCTCGTCCACCTGGTCGAGCAGTCGGTGCACTCCGGCCACGCCGACGTCGCACACCCGCGCGGTGGCGCTGCCGTGCACCCGGGCAGTTACCGCAACCTCTCGGGCAACGGGCTCGTCCGCGGTCCCGGCGCTGACCACGCAGACGGTGCCTACGGCGGCCGGCAGCGCGCCGAGCACGACGGTGCGGGCGAGCTCGTCGATGTCGGCGAGTGTGCCGAAGGCCGACCTGCAGGCGTCGCGGGTCGGTCGGTCGCACCGGGTGGCCAGCACGGCCCGGCCGCCCGTGGACTCGTGCAGAAACTGCAGTGCAGTTACAGTATCTCTGGGTCGCTTGCCGTCTGCGAGGACGGTCTCGGGAACGCCGAGGCGGGCGAGCCGGTCCGTGTCCAGCTTCGCGAACCCGACGTCGGCATAGCCCTGGGGAGGTGTCATGACCGCCGCTCCTGTCCTGTCATCGGACGCCGCCACGGACGAAGCCGCGCTGCTTGCCTGGTTCTGCGGGCACGCCGAGGTGGTCGTCGCGTTCTCCGGCGGTGTGGATTCCGCGCTGGTCCTCGCGGCTGCCGTCCGCGCGCTCGGCCGCGACCGAGTGACCGCCGCGACCGCTGTCTCCGCGGCCGTCAGTGCGCGCGAGCGCGCGGCGGCGGCGGCTCTCGCCGCGGGCCTCGGGGTCGAGCACCGGCTGATCGCGACGGACGAACTCGCCCGCGACGGCTACCGCGCCAACGGCCGCGACCGCTGCTACTTCTGCAAGAGCGAACTGTTCGACGCGCTGGCCGCTGCGCTGCCGGCCGAGCGCGGCACGGTGTGTACCGGCACCAATGCCGACGACGTGCACGACCCGTTCCGGCCGGGCCTGCGAGCCGGTCGCGAGCACGCGGTCGGCACGCCGCTGGCCGACACCGGACTCACCAAGGACCGCGTGCGCCGGCTGGCCCGGCACTGGCAGCTGCCGGTCGCCGAGAAGCCCGCCCAGCCATGCCTCGCGAGCCGGATCGCCTACGGCGTGCCGGTCAGCGCCGCCGCGCTCGGCGCGGTCGAGCGGGCCGAGACCGCGGTGCGCCGCTTGCTCGTGCTGCGCGGCCACCCGGTGCACGAGCTGCGCGTGCGGCGGCTCGCCGACCGGGTGCGGATCGAGCTCGACGCGACGTCGCTCGCCGCCTTCCCCGACCCGGCCGATCCGCGGCTGGCCGCGCTGCTGGCGCGCTGCGGCTTCGGTCCGGTGACCGTCGAGCTCGCGCCGTTCCGGTCCGGCGGGCTGAACCTGCTGCCCGTTCACCGGCCCGGCGCGGCTGCGCCGACGTCGGCCCAGTAGGGCGCGCGCAACGCCTTCTTGTTGAGCTTGCCCATCGGGCTGCGGCCGAGATCGTCGACGAAGTCGACGCTGCGCGGGCACTTCGGGTGCGCGAGATTGTCCCGGCAGTGCGCGATCAGGGCCTCCGCGGAGACGTCGCCGGAACGCACGACGAGCGCCTTCAGCTGCTCGCCCATCGAGGGATGCGGCACGCCGATCACCGCCGCGTCGCGCACCAACGGGTGCTGCAGGAGCACCCGCTCGGACTCGGCCGGGTACAGGTTGACCCCACCCGAGACGACCATGTCCGAGTGCCGGCCGGTGATGTACACGTAGCCATCGGCGTCGACCAGCCCGATGTCGCCGACCGTGAAGACGTTGGGCGCAATGTGCGCTGCCGCGGTCTTCTCGGGATCGCCGTGGAAGGTGATCCCGCGCCCGGTGGTGTCGCGGAAGTAGAGGCGTCCCTCGGTGCCGGTCGGGACGGGCTGGTCGTCATCGTCCACGACGACGACCTCGAACGGCGGCACCGCGCGGCCCACCGAGCCCGGGTGCGCCAGCCACTCGTGCGAGTCGATGGAGGTCATCGTGCCGGTCTCGGTTCCGCCGTACTTCTCGACGAGGACGGGCCCGAACCAGTCGATCATCGCGTGCTTCACCGGCACCGGGCAGGCCGCCCCGGTGTGCTCGATGACCCGCATGCTGGAGACGTCGTACTTCGCCCGGACGTCCGCCGGCAGCGCCAGCAACCGCGCGAAATGCGTCGGCACCATCAGCGTGCCCGATACCCGCTCCCGGTCGATCGTGGCGAGGACCGCCTCGGCGTCGAAGGACGGCAGCACGAACAGCGGCCGGCCACCGGCGAGCCGGCGCACGGCCCGCATCGGTCCCGTGTGGTACAGCGGGCCGACCGCGAGGAAGGTTCCTGCGTCGGGCGGTTCGCGCTGCGCGTCGAGGTACTCGGCGATCGACGCGGGCATCGACGGTGGCCGCTCGACGCCCTTCGGGAAACCGGTCGTGCCGGACGTGTAGAGCAGATTCGGCCGCGGCGCGGTGGTGTGGTCGACCGGCTGCTC
>JAVHVB010000220.1:0-7579 GCA_032160775.1 Pseudonocardiales bacterium
GCAGTTCAACCTGTTCCCGCACATGAAGGCGATCGACAACATCATCGAGGCGCCGACCCGAGTGAAAGGTGTGCCGAGAGAGGAGGCAGTCGAGTCGGCCCGCAGGTTGCTCGACCGAGTCGGCCTCGCGGAGAAGGAGAACGCGTATCCGGCCCAATTGTCGGGTGGGCAGCAGCAACGCATCGCGATCGCGCGGGCACTCGCGATGCAGCCGAAGCTGATGCTGTTCGACGAGCCGACGTCCGCCCTCGATCCGGAGCTCGTCGGCGAGGTCCTTGATGTTATGAAGCAGCTTGCGAAGGACGGCATGACGATGGTGGTCGTGACCCACGAGATGGGCTTCGCCCGCGAGGTCGGCCACCAGCTCGTCTTCATGGACGACGGCGTCGTCGTCGAGTCCGGAACGCCGGCCGACGTCCTCAGCAATCCGCAGCACGAGCGGACGAAGGCATTCCTGTCGAAGGTCTTGTGATCGCCTCCACCGCGCCTTCCCGTCAGCGCAGGTTGAATTTTTCGACCAAAATCAACCACGGCTGACGGGGAGCGGATGTGAGCACGGTCGGATGGGACGACGCGGTGGCGGACTTGGCCGGGTTCGCTCCGCTGCCCGGCGACACCACCGCCGATGCCTGCGTCGTCGGGCTCGGCGCGTCCGGCCTCGCCGCCGTCGAAGCGTTGCTCGATCGGGGCCTGTCGGTCGTCGGCGTCGACGCCGGCCGGGTCGCGGCCGGCGCCGCGGGCCGCAACGCGGGCTTCCTGATCGGCGGGCCGGAACTCGCGCTGCACAAGGCGATCGAGGCGTGGGGTGATGCTGCGGTCGACCTGTACCGCGCGACGCTGGCCGAACTCGACCGGCTGCACGACCTGCTCGGCGCCGACGTCGTCCGCCGGGTCGGCTCGATCCGGCTGGCCGGCCTGCCCGGCGAGCCCGCGTCCGAGGCAGAGGCCGAGGATCGGGCTGCCGAACTCGCCGACTGCGCGATGCAGGCCGACGCGCTGCGTGCGCACGGCATCGCCGTAGAGCACTACGACGGCCCGCTCGGCCGCGGCCTGTTCCTGCCCGACGATGCTGCGACCAACCCGGCAGTCCGGGCAACTCGGCTTGCGTCGATGTTGGCGCCGCGCGCGGCCCTGCACGAGCACACCAGGGTCACCGGCGTAGGCGCGGGACGGGCCGAGACGGAGCGCGGGACGGTCCGCGCAGGCGTGGTGATCGTGGCGGTCGACGGCCGGCTGGACGTGCTGTTGCCACAACTGGCCGACCGGGTGCGCACCGCGCGGCTGCAGATGCTGGCCACCGAACCTCTCGCGGACGTCACCCGGTTGCCCTGCCCCGTGTACGCGCGCTGGGGCTACGACTACGCCCAGCAATTACCCGACGGCCGGCTGTTCGTCGGCGGGGGCCGGGACCGGTTCGAGCACGCGGAGTGGACCACCGACGCCGAGCCGACCGAGCAGGTGCAGGCGCACATCCAAGCCGTTGCCGCGCAGCTCGCGGGCGGGCCGGTGCAGGTGCGGGACCGGTGGGCCGCGTCCGTCGGCTACACCGCGGACGAGCGCCCGCTGTGCACGGTCGTGGCCGACGGCGTCGTGGCCGTCGGCGGCTACAACGGCACCGGGAACCTCGTCGGCCCGGTGGCCGCGCGGGCGGCCGTGACACTCGCTATCGACGGCAGGCCAGCGCCGCCGTGGGCCGCATCGTAGGATTCGGCGGTGATTACTCGGGTCGCCACCCTCGCCACGTCCGCAGTCGCCGCGCTCGCGTTGGCGGGTTGCGCCGCGAGCAGTGGCGGTGCAGGCGGCAACACGACCTCGGGCGCGCCGACCTGCACGCCGGACACCATGCACACACACACCTCCGGCACGCTGACCATCGCGACCGACTCGCCCGCGTACGAGCCGTGGTTCAAGCAGAACGACCCGACCAACGGCCACGGGTTCGAGTCGGCGGTGGCCTACGCGGTGGCCACGCAGCTCGGCTACGCGGCCAACCAGGTGAAGTGGGTCGTGGCGCCCTTCAACAGCGTCATCGCGCCGACGCCGAAGAAGTTCGACTTCGACATCAACGAGGTCTCCATCAGCGAGAAGCGGGCCAAGGCCGTCGACTTCTCGAGCGGCTACTACGACGTGGCGCAGGCCGTCGTCGCGCTGAAGGGCAACAAGTACGCCAACGCAACCTCGATCAAGGCTCTGCACGGAGCCAAGCTCGGCGCGCAGGTGGGCACCACCAGCTTCGACGCGATCAACGAGGTGATCAAACCGGGCGTCACACCGCTCGAGTACCCGACGAACAACCTGGCCGTCCAGGCGCTGAAGAACGGGACGATCGACGGGTTGGTCGTCGACCTCCCCACCGGCCTGTACGTCACGGCTGCGCAGGTCGACAACTCGAAGATCGTCGGTCAGCTCGCGGTCAAGGGCCACCCTGAGCAGTTCGGCCTGGTGCTCGACAAGGGCAGCTCGCTCACCTCGTGCGTGACGCAGGCGGTCGACGCGCTGCGCGAGAACGGCACGCTCGCCGAGTTGCAGCGCCTGTGGCTGACCAGGCGCGCCGGCGCGCCCACGCTGAAGTAAGAGCCGGTGGCCACGACGTCGTGGCAGCCGTCGCAGCTGCAGCGTGAGCGGGACGCCTACCGCCGCTCGCGTACCCGCCGGTCCTGGCTGATCGCGCTGGCCAGCACCGCCATCGTCGTCACGGTCGCCGTGCTTGTCGTCCGCAGCAGCTCCGGCTGGGACCGCACCCGCGACAGCTTCTTCGACTTCCGTACCGGCTGGCACGACCTGCCCGATCTGCTCCGGGCGCTGTGGACCAACGTCAAGATCATGTTGGTCAGCGAGGCGTTCATCCTGGTCTTTGCTGCGATCATCGCGATCCTGCGGACGCTGCGCGGGCCGGTGTTCTTCCCGATCCGGTTCGTCTGCGCGGCGTATGTCGACATCTTCCGTGGCCTGCCGCTGCTCATCGTGCTCTTCCTCGTCGGCTTCGGGATCCCTTCGCTGCGCCTGCAGGGCGGCCCGACCAGCGAGTTCACGCTGTGCGTCATCGCGTTGACGCTGACCTACACCGCCTATGTCGCCGAGGTGTTCCGCGCCGGCATCGAGTCGGTTCACCCAAGCCAGGCGGCGAGTGCCCGTGCACTAGGGCTCACCTATGCGCAGTCGATGCGTTACGTGATCTTTCCGCAGGCAGTTCGCCGGGTGTTGCCGCCGCTGCTCAACGACTTCGTCAGCCTGCAGAAGGACACTTCGCTGGTGTCGATCCTCGGCGTGGCCGAGATCGTCCTGACCGCGACGAACGAGGTGTCGCAGGACTTCAAGTTCGTCCACTACGTGATGGCCGCGCTCATCTTCGTCGCGCTGACGATTCCGCTCACCCGGCTCACCGATTGGGTGTCCCGGCGCCAGGGCTGGGTCGGCGGGGGAGCGATCAGATGACGCTGTCGAATGCGCCCCCGGTGCTCCACATCACCGGGCTGCGCAAGGCGTACAAGGACACCCTCGTCCTGGACAATTTCAACCTCAGCGCCCGAGAGCACTCGTGCACGGCGCTGATCGGCGCGTCCGGCTCGGGCAAGTCGACGCTGCTGCGCTGCATCGATCTGCTCGAGACGGTCGACGACGGGGTCATCGAGCTGGACGGCGAGGACATCACGGATCCGCGGGTGAAGGCCGATCGGGTGCGCACCCGGATCGGCATCGTGTTCCAGGCGTTCAACCTGTTCCCGCACCTGCGGGTGATCGACAACGTCACGCTCGCCCCGCGCCGCGTCCACAAGCTGCCCCGCGCGCAGGCCGAGGAAGAGGCGCTCGCGCTGCTCGACCGGGTGGGGCTGCGGGAGAAGGCGCGGGCCCGGCCGGACGAGCTGTCGGGCGGGCAGCAGCAGCGCGTCGCGATCGCCCGCGCGCTGGCCAACAAGCCGCGGCTGATGCTGTTCGACGAGGTCACGAGCGCGCTCGACCCGGAGCTGGTCGGCGAGGTGCTTGCGCTCATCCGCGAGCTGAAATCCGACGGGATGACGATGCTGCTCGCGACGCACGAGATGAGCTTCGCCCGCGAGGTGGCCGACCGGGTGTGCTTCCTCGACGGAGGGCGGGTGGTGGAGGAGGGTCCGCCGGAGCAGGTGCTGGCCGACCCGCGCGAGCCGCGCACCCGGCAGTTCCTGCGCCGCATCATCGACGCCGGCCGCCTCTGAGTTCGGCTATTTTCGAGCACCAGGGACAATGACCGGGTGACCGGGGTGGACGCACGCGCGCTGGCGGCTGCCCTGCGCCGCGCCGGGCTCGCCGAGGTGGACGACAGCGCGCGCCGCCGCGCCGAGTACTCGTCCGACGCGTCCAACTACCGCGTCGTCCCGTCTGCCGTCGTGTTCCCCCGGCACGTCGAGGAGGTGCAGCTCGCGCTGGAGGTCGCGCACCGGCTCGGCGCGCCGTTCACCTCGCGCGGCGGCGGCACCTCGACCGCCGGCAACGCGGTCGGTGCTGGCGTGGTCGTCGACTTCTCCCGGCACCTCAACCGAGTCCTCGAGGTCGACCCAGAGAGCCGCACGGCGCGGGCCGAGCCCGGTGCCGTGCTCGACGACATCACTGCTGCGGCGGCCGGCACCGGGCTGCGCTTCGGGCCGGACCCGTCGACTCACGCGCGCGCGACGCTGGGCGGCTCGATCGGGAACAACGCGTGCGGCTCGCGGGCACTGAAGTACGGCCGCACGGCCGACAACGTCGTCGACCTCGACGTGCTGACCGCGGACGGGACGCGGTTCGTCGCCGGCCGGCACGCCCAGCGCGCGGAATCCCGCCGCGGTGACCCGGTCGCCGCCCTGCTCGACGGGCTGGACGAGGTCGTGGCGGCGCACTTGGCGACGATCCGCACCGAGTTCGGCCGGTTCACCCGGCAGGTTTCCGGCTACTCGCTCGAGCACCTGCTGCCCGAGCGCGGCTTCGACGTCGCCAAGTTCCTGGCCGGCACCGAGGGCACGCTCGGCGTCGTCCTCGGCGCGACGGTGCGCCTCGTCGAGGCGCCGGCCGCGGTCGCCCTCGCGGTGCTCGGCTACCCGGACATGCCCGCGGCGGCCGAGGCGGTGCCGGACCTGTTGCCGCACGGCGCCGTCGCGATCGAGGGCATGGACGCGCGGCTGGTCGAGGTGGTGCGCACCCTGCGCGGGCCGGCCGCGGTTCCCGACCTGCCGCGCGGCAACGGCTGGCTGTTCGTGGAGACGGCCGGGTCGAGCGAGCGCGAGGCGATCGCCGCGGCCGAGAAGATCGTCGCCGACGCCGGCTGCCTCGACTCGGCGATCGTCACCGGCCCGGTGGCGAAAGCGCTGTGGCGCATCCGGGAGGACGGCGCGGGCCTCGGCGGACGCACCCCGGCCGGCGCTCCGGCGTGGCCAGGCTGGGAGGACGCGGCCGTCCCGCCGCAGGCGCTGGCCGCCTACCTGCGCGAGTTCAAATGGCTGCTGCGGGCGCACCAGGTCGACGGCCTGGTCTACGGGCACTTCGGCGAAGGGTGCGTGCACGCCCGCATCGACTTCCCACTCGCAAGCGACCCGGCCCGGTTCCGCGCGTTCGTGGTCGAGGCGGCCGAACTGGTCGGCAAGTACGGCGGTTCGATGTCCGGTGAGCACGGCGACGGCCGGGCGCGTAGCGAGCTGCTGCCGCACATGTACTCGGCCGACGCGATCGCCGCGTTCGGCGCGATCAAGCGGGTGTTCGACCCGAGCAATGTCCTCAACCCGGGGGTGTTGGTCGATCCCGCCCCAGTCGACGCCGACCTCCGGCTGGCCACCGCGCGGCCGCTGCGCAAGCACCTCGGCTTCGCCTATCCGCAGGACGCCGGCGACCTGTCCACCGCCGTCCACCGGTGCGTGGGCGTCGGGAAGTGCCGGGCCGACAACACTGCTTCGGGCGGCGTGATGTGCCCGTCCTACCTCGCGACGCGCGACGAGAAGGACTCCACCCGCGGCCGGGCCCGGGTGCTGCAGGAGCTCGCGAACGGGTCGCTGGTCAAGGGGTATCGCGCGCCGGAGCTGGTCGAGGCGCTGGACCTCTGCCTGTCGTGCAAGGGCTGTTCGTCCGACTGCCCGGCCGGGGTGGACATGGCGACCTACAAGTCCGAGGTGCTGTATCAGCGATACCGGCGCCGGGTGCGGCCGGCCGCGCACTACGCGCTCGGTTGGCTGCCGCGATGGGCGAGGCTGGCGGCGAGGGCTCCACGGATCACGAACCTCGCGCTGCGCAACCCCGGGCTCGCCGCGGTGGCCAAGCGGGCCGGCGGTATCGACGCGCGCCGGCCACTGCCGCAGTTCGCCCGGCAGACCTTCCGCGAGTGGTTCGCCGACTACCCGGCGCGCAGCGGCTCGCCGGTGCTGCTGTGGGTCGACACGTTCACCGACCACTTCAACCCCGAGGTCGGTAAGGCCGCGGTCCGGGTGCTGCGCGCCGCGGGTTATGACGTGCAGGTCACCGAGAAGCCGGTGTGCTGCGGGCTGACCTGGATCTCGACCGGTCAGCTCTCCGGGGCGCGTACCCAGCTGCGCCGCAGCCTCGACGCGCTCGATCAAGCCGTCCGGTTCGGCACACCGATCGTCGGGCTGGAGCCTTCGTGCACGGCTGTCCTGCGGCACGACCTCACCCGGTTGCTCCCTGACGACCCGCGCTCGAAGCAGGTCGCGGCCGCGACGCGCACGGTCGCCGAACTGCTCAACGGCACGCAGAACTGGACGCCGCCGAGCCTTGTCGGCGTGCGCGCGGTGGCGCAGCCGCACTGCCACCAGTCGGCGATGCTCGGCTGGCAGGCGGACGCCGACCTGCTCGCGAGCGCGGGCGCCGAGGTGACCGCGGTCGGCGGCTGCTGCGGCCTGGCCGGCAACTTCGGCGTCGAGCGCGGCCACTTCGACGTCTCGCAGGCGGTGGCCGAGACGGCGTTGCTGCCGGCGGTCCGCTCGGCGCCGCACGACGCCGTGGTGCTGGCCGACGGGTTCTCCTGCCGCACGCAGCTCGAGCAGCTCGCCCGGGTGCAGAGCTCCCACCTCGTCCAACTGCTCGATGAGCACCTGCCCGGCGGTCCGTCGTGACCGGGTTCGTACCGCCGCCGTACCCGTACGAGCGGCTGACCGAGGTCGGCGCGATCGCCGCGCAGCACGAGGGCGGCGCCGTCGATCTGTCCATCGGCACGCCCTGCGACCCGCCACCCCCGGACGTGCTTGCGGCACTGACCGCCGGCGACACCGCCCGCGGCTACCCACCCTCGATCGGCACTGCGGCGTTCCGCGCGGCCGCGGCGGACTGGGTGCAGCGCCGGTTGGGTGCGTCGGTCGATCCCGATTCCGAGGTGGCCGCGTGCGTCGGCACGAAGGAGTTCGTCGCGTCCGTGCCGCAATACCTCCAGCTGCGCGACCCGTCCCGCCAAGTCGTCCTCTACCCGGCGATCAGCTACCCGACCTACGAGATGGGCGCAACGCTCGCCTGCCAGCGCGCGGTGCCGTACCTGCACCTGGCCGACATCGCCGACGCCGACGCCGAGCAGGCGCTGTGCATCTGGACGAACTCGCCGGCGAACCCGTCGGGTGAGCTGCACGACCTC
>JAVHVB010000221.1:0-7317 GCA_032160775.1 Pseudonocardiales bacterium
ACGCCGAGCAAGCAGAGGCCGGAGTTCCGTAACAGTGGCCGCGAAGGTCACGGACCGCCGGCGCGAGACCGCCGAGGACCGGCGGTTCTACGTCGAGATCGGCTTCGTGCCCATCGTGTGCGGCACCTGCGGCGTCGAGGCCCTGGTCAAGAAGAACAGCCGGAAGCACACGAGCGTCCAGTGGTCGTCCGAAGGCGTCGCCCGCTGCCCGGAGATCGCCGCCGCCCGGGCGGGAGACCCGCACGGCATGGTGCTCGGCTGCCCGAGACTCGGCGAGACGATCGCTGCGGCGGTCACCGACGGCACGGTGGTCGTGCCCGATGGCTGATGAGCCGAACCCGAAGGTCACCGTCCGGGAGGTCGTTCGGGAGACGGCAGATGCCTGCTCGGTCGTGCTGGAGCCACCGGCGGGCGTCGACTTCGGTTACCAGCCGGGGCAGTTCCTGACGCTCCGGCTGCCCACGGACACCGGGCTGGTCGGCCGCTGCTATTCGCTGTGCAGCAGTCCGCACGTCGACGACGAACTGCGTATCGCGGTGAAGCGGGTGCGGGAGGGCACCGCCTCCAACTGGATCAACGACGCGCTGGAGGTCGGCGCACAGATCGAGTGCCTGCCGCCGAGCGGGGTGTTCACCCCGAAGTCGCTCGACGACGATCTGCTGCTGTTCGCCGGCGGCAGCGGGATCACCCCGGTGCTGTCGATCCTCAAGTCGGCGCTTGCGGCGGGCAGCGGCAAGATCGTGCTCGTCTACGCCAACCAGAACGAGACCTCGGTGATCTTCGCCGAACAGTTGCGCCGGCTCGTCGATGCGAACACCGATCGGCTGCACGTCATCCACTGGCTCGAGTCGGTGCAGGGCCTGCCCAGCCGGCCGCTGTTGCGCGCCTTCATCGCTCCCTATCGCGCCTACACCGCCTTCCTCTGCGGGCCGAGCCCGTTCATGGAGACGGTCATGCACGCGCTGCGCGACTGCGGCGTCCCGCCCGCGCGCATCCACATCGAGCGGTTCCAGACCTTCGCCGAGGATCCGTTCGAGATTACGAGCGCCGCCGCGCCGGCCGAGGACGGGGAAACCACGCGGTTGACGGTCGATCTCGACGGCGCGACCCACGAGTTCGACTGGCCGCGACACACCAAGCTGCTCGACTTCCTGCTCGCGCAGGGCCTGAAGGCGCCGTACTCATGCCGGCAGGGGGCGTGCAGCGCGTGCGCGTGCATCCTCGACGAGGGCGAGGTCGCGATGCTGACCAACGAGATCCTCGAGCAGGAGGATCTCGACGAGGGTTACGTTCTCGGCTGCCAGTCGGTGCCGCTCACCGAC
Organism: Pseudonocardiales bacterium; assembly: GCA_032160775.1. Taxonomy (GTDB): domain Bacteria; phylum Actinomycetota; class Actinomycetes; order Mycobacteriales; family Jatrophihabitantaceae; genus Jatrophihabitans. The sequence goes on from JAVHVB010000221.1 coordinate 1,323, forward strand.
GTGGTGAAGATCCGCTACTCCTGATCCCGGCGCTCAGACGAGCTGAAGCAGGCTGTCGTACGGCATGCCGAAGGCATTTTGCGCCGCGTCCTCGGCAGCGGGATCGTCCTCGTCCTCCGCGGGCTCCTCGCTCGCCCACCCCGCTGCCAGGTCGCCGAGGCCGGACATCTCGTCCTTGGCGAGCACGACCTGGTGCGTGCTCCACGGCACCGCGCCGTCATCGATGTGGTAGCCGGGCACTTGTGCGTCGACGACCTGCTTGGCCACGTCGAGCAGCCCCGTCGCGCCTTCGTACAGCCGTTGCACGTCGCCGGCCAGCCCGTAGACCGCGCGCCCGCCCGCGTAGCGCAGCTTGGCCGAACCGGATGCGTCGATCGTCTGCACGACCGCCCAGAGCGATTCGTGCGGCCAGCCGCCGAAATAGGTCTGGAAGCCCAGGTCGACATTCCAGGCCAGCCGGTACACGGCGGCGCGGAAGGTGGAAAGCAGCGCGAACAAGGTTGCGTCGTCGGATCCGTGCAGGTGCTCGGCCAGCGGCTGAAGTTGCTGGGCCAGATAGCCGCAGTCGCCTTCGATGAGGGCCTTGTATCCAGAGACGGCGCCGGAGCGGTCGCCGAGCGACCCGCCGAAGTCGGCGAAGCGGGTCGCGACCCAGTCGGCCCAGCCGGCGTAGGACGGCGCAAGCTGCAGCAACGGCGAGGCCAGTTGCACCTGGCGCTGGATGTGCTGCGGCACCTGGGACCGGGGCGCGACCACCGGTGCCGCCTTCTTGGCCGCCATCATGGCGCGCCGACTGTTCGGCGGGGTGGTCTGCTTGGGTGGCTCCGTCTTCGGCAGGGTCGCTTGCGGCTGGTTCGCCTGGGGCTGGGTCGCCTTCCGGGCGCCTTGGCGCACCCCGGCGTTGAACTCGCCGGCGAGGTCGAGGCCGATCTCTGTGCTGGCGAGTTTCTCGACCTTGGCGTCGACCGTGGCCTTTACCTCGCCCACGTGCTCGCCGGCCTGTCGGACCATGCGGCGAGCCGTGCCCGCGGTGCCTTCGCGCTTGCGCAGCGCGTCCTTGAGCCGGCCGATCTCCTTGGCGAACACCTCCACGGTCGGCTCGAGCGCCTGTTCCCACTGCTCGCCGCCGCCCTTCATCAGCACCCAGTCGAGCCACGCGTCGGCGTCCGGGAACGGCGGCTTGGCGCGTAGCCAGCCCTGGTATGCAGGCAGCCACGTGCCATCGTGGCCGAACGCGACCAGCGTCTCGAAGTCCTTCGGCCGCGCGTCGCCGAGCAATGCCTTCGCATCCGGCGGCGCCCAAGGGAACCGCTGCCGGGCGGCAGCCTCGTTCTTGCGGACCGCGTCCTTGAGGTCACCCGCCGCCTTGTAGAACTGCGAGTAGGTCTGGTCGAACCGGGCGGTGTACTCGGCGAGTCGTTTCTCGATGCCGGAGACCGACTTCAGCCCGTCCAGGTAGCTGGGATGGTGTGCACCAAGCCAGTCCCGATAGAGCTGCTGCCACAGGTGCGACTTGTCGAGCAGGTCCTTCAGCTTGCGCGGTCGGGAATCGCCGAGGATCGGCGTCGGGTCGACTTTCAGCCAGGAGAATTCCTCGGCCAGCGCTGGATCAACCGCCACGGCGACAGTATGTGACGATTTCCGTTGTTGGAGAACCCGGTTGCTCGCGGTGTGCCCAAAAGGGCCGCAGCCACTACGTCAGGCGCGCCTGCGCGTAGCACTCGGTGCAGAGGTAGCGGGCGTCCTTCTCGGTCATCTCGCCGTGTGCGGTGCAGGCCGGCAGCCCGGACGCGCCGAGCACGACATTGCCCAGGCTGACGTCCCAGCCGCCTTCGACGTCGCGTAGGGCCGGCCCGTCCGGCGCGTGCCGGCGTGCGGCGTCGAACGCGGCCACTGCGGCCGCCGTCGCCGTGAACGCCTCCGATTCGCGGGTCCAGCCGGCCGGCAGGCTGGCCTCGGCCACCTCGAGCCCGTCGGCGGTGAGCTGGACGACAGCGGTCTGCTCGCTGCCGTCGGCGCGCTCGAACCCGACGGCGTAGCGGCCCTCGCCCGGCAGCGCCTCGATGCGGAACAGAGCGGCCATGACAAGAGAATCGCAAATCCCGGACGGTTCTTGAGTAACCGTCCCGAGCCGCGGGTCAGTTCGCTGCTTCTGCTCGCGTCTTCAGCCGCTGCAACGTGGCCTGGATGTGGTCGGCGTTGGCGCCCGCCCGATTCATGACACCGGTGAACAGGCCGGCCGGTGTCTTGTACCAACCCGGCCGTCGGTCCCAGGTGCTCTCGGTCACCGAGCAACCCCCGCCGGACGACGCGATCTCGTACTGCCACCGCGAGATCGGGACGCCAGTGTGCGAGACATTGAACGCGAACCGTTCCCCGGGCGCGGCGTCGGTCACCGTGCACTTCGTCGTCCACTTGCGCCAGCCGTTGCGGTTCGTGCCCTTGAACACCGCGCCGGGCGCCGCCGACCCGCCCTTGGCCCACCGCATTCGGGCGGTTTCCTCGGCGAGTTCGGCCATCGTGTCCAGATCGGTGATGAGCGCGTACACGGTGGCCGGCGAGGCGTTGACCTCGACGGTGCTGGTTGCGTTCGGCTGCGGATCGGTCATTCGGAACCTCCTGCGCGGAGCGTAGTTGTCCCCTGGCACGAGCGCAGATCGGCGGGATCCGGGTGTAGCTTCTGCGTCAGGTCCCTCACCCGGAACATGTATCACCCACAGCGGACCCGTTTCCTGGTGTCTGACTTCCGTTTCCGGAAGATTTTTGGGGGACGTCATCATGCGCCGATCCGTATTCGCTCTGACCGCTGCTTCTGTGCTGACCATCGCGCTCGCCCAGCCTGCGTGGGCCGTCGGGCCGGGCGGCTGGAGCCACGTGGGGAACGGCGGTACGCCGGCGACCAGCTCACTCAACAGCGTCGTCACCGCGCTCAACAGTGATAACCCCGGCGTCCTTTACGTCGGCGGCGGATTCACCGACGCCGGCGGACATCCCAACGCGGACCGCATCGCGAAGTGGGACGGCAGTGCGTGGAGCGCGATCGGCGGTACGCCATTGTCGAACGGGCAGGTCTTCGCCATCGCCTATCACGCGGGCATCGTGTACATCGGCGGCACCTTCATCAACGCGGGCGGCAACCCCCACGCCGACTTCCTCGCCGCCTGGAACGGCACATCGTGGGTATCGCCCTGTATCTCGACCGGGCCACACTCTTCGGTTACCGGCAACGTGAACGCGTTGCAGATCATCGGCAACACCCTCTACATCGGTGGGTCGTTCGCCAACGGAGCCGACATCGAGGCGGCCGACTACCTGTTCGGCTGTGACCTGACCAGCCGGGTGGCCTCCCCGGTGGTGGACAGCACGGTCCACGCGTTCGCCGGCGCTGTCTACGCGCTGACTGCGGACAGCAACGGCACGTTGTACGCCGGTGGCGGCTTCACGAATCTCGAGGGAATTCTCCAGGCCGACCACGTCGCTGAGTTCCTCGGCGGCGGGATCTGGCAGGCCATGGGCACCGGCCCGGGCCAGGACGGTTCGTCTGTCTCCACCTTTGTGCGCAGCCTCACCGCGCACGGGACGGACGTGTACGTCGGAACCGACGCGCTCAACGTCGGTGGCCTTGCCAACGCCGACCACGTCGCGAAGTGGGACGGTTCGGCCTGGAGCGCACTCGGCTCGAACACCGCGGGCACGAATGGTTGGTTCTCCAACGCCACGTCGTACACGATCGACGCGCTCGACACCTACAACTCCATCGTCGTTGCGGCGGGCTCGTTCCAGGACGCGAACGGGATAGCGACCGCGGACGACCTCGCCTACTTCGACGGCACGCAGTGGCGGCCGATCGGTTCGAACGGCGCGGGCAACGGGCCGCTCAGCCAGAACCCGACCGCGTTGGCTGTGACCGGCGGAATGCTCTACGTCGGTGGCAACTTCACCTCGGCCGGCGGCGACACCCTGGCAAGGGACCTGGCCGCCCACGCCCTGCGCCTGCCGGACGCGGCGATCGGCGCGACGAGCGCCGGTCACTTCGCGGGAGACGGCGTGTACAGCTCCACCGGTGCAGGCGAGGTACGCGACGTGACGATCAACCGGGGGACGAGCAAGGACGTGTTCATCAAGGTCCAGAACGACGGCCTCGCCGCGGCCACGTTCACGATCAAGGGGACCGGCGGCGCCACCGGAATCAGCGACCACTACTTCCTGGGTGGCAGCAACATCACCGCCGCCGTCAACGCCGGCACGTTCAGCACGTCGAGCATCGACCCTCGGGGTTCGGTGGTGTTGCGCCTGCACATCGTCGTGACGAACAGCAGTGCGTCGCACGCGACCTTCGTCACCACGGCTCGCGCGCAGGGCGGAACCCCGCCGGACGCCGTCCGGGCCTCGGTGACCGCGAACTAGCCGTCAGAGCAGCTCTGGCTGCTTCCACGCTTCGCCGTGCACGTGCTTGCCCAGCCAGGCCCACACCGTGTCGTACCAGACGCGGGCGTTGCCGGGCTTGAGGATCCAGTGGCCCTCGTCCGGGTAGTAGAGGTAGGCCGATTCGACGCCCTCGCGCTGCAGGTCCCACCACAGTCGCAATGCCTCGCCGACGGGTACGCGGTAGTCCTTGTCGCCGTGGACGACCAGCATCGGCGTCCGGATCTCCCGGACGAACTTGTGCGGCGACCACTCGGCGTAGCGCTCGGGCTGGTCGATCAGCGCGCCGAACTCCTTCACCCAGTAGCCGGGCACATCGGTCGTGCCGGAGAACTGGTCCAGGGCCCAGAGGCTCGCGTGCGTGACGATGCACCGGAACCGGTCCGTATGCCCGGCCACCCAGTTCGCCATGTAACCGCCGTACGAGCCACCCATCGCCGCCGTCCGGGTCTCGTCGATGTCCGCGCGACCGATCACCGAGTCGGTGACTGCCATCAGGTCGGTGTACGGCGCACCGCCCCACTGCCCCCAGCCGCGGGCGATCATCTTCGCGCCGTAGCCGGTGGACAGGGCCGGATCGGGCAGCAGCACGGCGTACCCCTTGGCCGTCATCAGCCACGGGTTCCACCGCCAGCTCCACCCGTTCCACGAGCCGAGCGGGCCGCCGTGGATCCACAGCAGCAGCGGCGCGGGGTCCTGCGCCGAGGCGCCGGGCGGCAGCGCGAGCCACGCCTCGACGCTGGTTCCGTCGTTGGCCGAGGCGTCGAGCCGCTCGAGCCGGCCGGCCGGCTCCGCCGCCCCAGGCGCCGGCAGGTAGGCCGGCTCGCCGTCGGTGGCGTTCGCATCGAGGCGCACCGGGCGCGGCGGCGAGTCGACCGCGTCCCGCAGGGCGAACAGCGTGCTGCCGTCGGGCGCGACGAGCAGCTTGTCGTAATGGCCGGAGGCGGTCACCCGGGTGATCGCGCCGGAGCCGATGTCGAGCCGGAAGACCGGCCGGTGCCCAGCCTCGTCGGCGAGGAAGTAGAGGGTCTCGCCGTCGGGCGCGAACGTCGGTGACCCGGGCCAGATGTCGGCATCGCCGACGAGTTCGCGGCCCTCGCCGGTCGCCAGCTCGATCAGCCAGATGGAGTACAGCGGCGGGTCGTCGTAGGTGTTGTCCTCCCAGCGAACGGCCGCCGCCCAGCGCCCGTCGGGTGACACCGCCGGTTCCTCGAAGCCGGCCGTCGGATCGGCGGCGAGCACCCGCTGCTCGCCGGTCGCGGTATCGATGGCGATCAGCCGCGGGCGCGGGTAGCCGGGCTCGCTGCTCTCGCTCCACGAGGTGATCACCAGCGAACCGTCCGGGCTCACCGCGAACGCAGCCTCGTCCAGCGCGCGGCCCGGGGCCGGCGTCAGATCGCGCGCCTCCCCCGCACCGCCGCCGGCCAGTGCGAAGAGCCGCAACTCGTCCGGGCCCAGATCGTGGTCCCAGAAGCGGACGGGACTCTCCGTGTGCAGGGCCGCGCGGACCTTGGCGTCCTTGCGGGCTGTGCGCCGCTTCTCGTCGTCCTCACTGCTTGCGCTACCGGGT
>JAVHVB010000222.1:0-7377 GCA_032160775.1 Pseudonocardiales bacterium
CGATGAACGGCGGCAGCGGACTGGGCGAGCTGCTCGACAAGCTCGTCGCGCTGGTCGAGCACGAGGGACGACAGGACGATCCGCTCGTGCAGGTCGCGCTCGGTCGGCTCTACGAGCGGGTCCGGATGGTCCAGCTCATCGCCGTGCGCGTGCAGGAAGCGATGGAGAGCGGCGAGGCGCCGGGGCCGGAGGGCTCGCTCGGCAAGCTGCTGTGGAGCCAGGTGCTCACCGAGGTCAGCGAGTTCGTGGTCGACCTGCTCGGCCCGCGGATCGTTGCCGACTCCGGCCAGTGGGGCAGCTTCGCGTGGGCGCAGCACGTGCTCGGCGCGCCGGGGTTCCGCATCGCCGGCGGTTCGGACGAGATCCAGCGCACGATCATCGCCGAGCGGGTGCTGGGCCTGCCGCGGGAGCCGCGGGTGGCCAAGCCATGAGCGCGACCGCCCGCCGGCTCGCGCTGCGGCTGAGCAGCGACGAGGAGCAACTGCGCAAGATCGTCCGCGAGTTCGTCGGCAGCGTGCTGCCCGCGCCGACCGGCGACCGGGCGTCGTGGTCGGCCATCGACCCGGACGGCCGGCTGTGGCGCCGGATCGGTGCCGAGCTGGGCCTGCAGGGCCTCGGCACGCCGGAGGAGTTCGGTGGCCAGGGCTTCGGCGTCGCCGCGCTCGCGATCGTCTTCCACGAACTCGGCCGCGCCGTCTGCGCGGCACCGCTGCTCGGCACGGTGGCGCTCGCCGGCCGGCTGCTCGTCGAACTTCCCGCCGGTGAGGACCGCGACAGGTTGCTCGCCGGGATCGCGGCCGGATCCCTGCGCGCCACCGCAATCCATGACGGCGGCTTCAAAGCGACCGAAGGCACCCTCACCGGCAGCGCCGCTGCCGTGGTGGACGCGCCGGTCGCCGACGTGCTGCTCGTGGTCTGCGGCGACGCGGTGTACGCCGTCGAGGCGAAGTCGGCCGGGGTGACCGTCCGGCACCAGGACGGCGTGGATCTCACCCGCGCGCTCGGCGAGGTCGTGCTCGACAGCGCGCCGGCCCTCGTCCTGGCGCGGGACGCCGGCGAGGCCGTGGCACGCGGGCGGGCCGCCGCGACCGCGCTGCTGGCCGCCGAACTCACCGGGGTCGCCGAGGCTGCACTCGACGAGGCGGTCGGCTACTCGACCATCCGAACCCAGTTCGGCCGGCCGATCGGTTCGTTCCAGTCGCTCAAGCACCGGATGGCCGACATCCTCGTCGCCACCCAGGGCGCGTGGTCGACCTGCCGGCACGCCGCGCTGCTCTGTGATGCCACCGACCCGGTTCCGTCACTCGCCGAGCTGGACCTCGCCGTGGGCACGGCGAAGGCTGCCGCGTCCTCGGCCGCGACCTTCGCCACCGCGGAGAACATCCAGATCCACGGTGGCATCGGCTTCACCTGGGAACACTCCGCGCACCTGCGGTTCCGGCGCGCCCGCAGCGCGTCTGTCCTGCTCGGCGCACCGAACGGACACCGCGCGCGCGTCGCGGCGATCCTGCACCGAGAGGGAGGTCGGCGTGGACCTGCGTGAATCGCTGTACATCGACGGGGAATGGCGTGAGCCGCACGGCCGCGGACTCATCGACGTCATCGACACGGTGACCGAAGAGGTCATGGGCCGCGTCCCGGCCGGCGACACGGCCGACGTGGACGCCGCGGTCCGCGCCTCTGTGGCCGCCTTCCCCGCCTGGTCGATGACCCCGATCGAGCAACGGGCGAAGCTGCTCGCCGACATCGCCGACGCCCTGGAGGCCGAGCGCGACTCGTTGGCCGCCCTGATGGCGCGCGAGGTCGGCACCCCGCTGGCCACGTCGGAGAAGACGCAGGTCGACCTCTCGGTCAGTGTGTTCCGCTCGATGGCCGAACTCATCCTCGACTTCCCGCTGGAGGAGCAGATCGGTTCGGCCACGGTCGTCCGGGTGCCGACCGGCGTCGTCGCGGCCATCACGCCGTGGAACTACCCGCTCTACCAGCTCGCCGCCAAGGTCGCCCCGGCGCTCGCCGCCGGTTGCACGGTGGTGGTCAAGCCGAGCAGCATCGCCCCGCTCGCCGCGTTCAAGCTCGCCGACATCCTGATCCGGCTCGGCGCGCCGCGTGGGATCGTCAACATCGTCACCGGCGAGGGCGTGGGGATCGGCGAGGACCTCGTCCAGCACCCACTGGTCGACATGGTGAGCCTCACCGGCTCCGTCCGCGCCGGCGCCCGGGTGGGCGAACTCGCCGCGCGCGACATCAAGCGGGTGACCCTCGAACTCGGCGGCAAGTCCGCGTTCATCCTCGCCCCGGGCGCCGACGTCGAGTCGGCAGTCAACGCGCTGCTGAGCAGCGCGTTCGCGAACAACGGCCAGACCTGCTCGGCGACGACCCGGCTCGTCGTGACCCGTGGCGACCTCGACGATGTGGAGCAGCTGATCGTCGAGCGCGTCGCCGCGATGCAGGTCGGCGATCCGCTCGACCGGGCGGTCGCCGTCGGCCCGGTCGCCTCGGCGATGCAGCGAGCCTCGATCCGAAGGGACGTCGAGCGCGGCCTGCCCGAGGGCAAGCTGCTCATCGGCGGCCCGGAGCCGATGGCCGACTTCCCCGTCGGCTACTACGTCGCGCCGACGGTGGTGAGCCGACTGGACAACTCCGCCTACCTCGCCCGCGAGGAGGTGTTCGGCCCGGTGCTGTCCGTCATCCCGGTCGCCGACGTCGACGAGGCCATCGCGGTCGCGAACGACTCCGACTTCGGGCTGTCCGGCGCGGTGTACGCGGCGACGCCTGAGATCGGCGCGGCCATCGCCCGCCGCATGCGCACCGGACGGGTGGCCGTGAACGGCGGCAAGAGTTCGGTCCTTTCGCCGTTCGGCGGATTCCGCAAGTCTGGGATCGGACGCGAACTCGGGCCGCACGGCCTCGCGGAGTACTTCGAGCTGATGGCGCTCCACCTGCCGGCCTGATCGAACCGGCCCACGTTCACCACGGAGAGGGAAGAGAGATGACCGAAGCAGCCCTCGGCCTCGGCGCCGAGGAGCAGGACGCGCTCACCCAGCTCGTCCTGCGTGGCATGTACCAGGGCGAGCCGAGCCCGGCCCAGCAGGCGCTTGTCGACGCCGGGCTGGCCAGCGCGCGCGGCGCCGTCATGATGCCCACCCAGGCGGGGGTGCAGGCGGTGTCCGGCCTGCTCAAATGCGAGAAGGACAGTGAGACCGAGCAGAAGATCTACCAGCTGTTCACCAGCTTCCTGCCGATCAACCGCAAGTTGCGCGAGGTCTGCACCGACTGGCAGCGGCTGCCCGACGGGTCGCCCAACGACCACACCGACAGCACCTGGGACGCGGGGGTCCGGGACCGGCTGGACGGCATCCACGCCGGCATCGGCCGGATCCTCAAGCGGCTCAGCTCCGTCGACGCGACGTTCGACCGGTACCGCGAGCAGCTGGGCGAGGCGCTGGCCAAGTTCGACGGTGGCGACCGCGCGGCGCTCGCGTCACCGCTGTCGCAGAGCTACCACAACGTGTGGATGTGGCTGCACCAGCACCTGATCCTCATGCTCGGCCTGAGCCGCAAGGAGGACGAGGAGCTGGAAGAGAAGCTCGTCCGGGAACAGACCGACTGATGAGCGCCGCCCCTCCGCCGCCCTCGACGGCAGTCCTCGTCCCCTACGGCCAGGGCGCCGCGCGCGGCCTGGGCGTCGACGAGATCGGCCGGCACGGGGCCCAGTTCGACCGGATGGTCGCACTGGGCCTGCCGACCGTGCCCGGCGTGACGGTGGTGGCGAGTTCCGCGCGACTGCTGACCGACGGATCGCTCGCGGAGCGCGCCGTCGAGCTCCTCGAGGAACTCACCGGCCGCCGGGTCGTCGACCCGCAGCGGCCGATGCTGCTGCGCCTGTCGGCCAGTGCCTCGACGGAGGTGGCCGGTCTGCCGGCCGACCTCACCGCGATCGGCCTCACCGTCGAGCGCGCCGAGCACATCGGCGAGATCATCGGCCGCGAGGACGAGGCGATCCCGTTCTACCGAAGCTTCGTCCGCGCCCTCGCCGAGGGCGCCCTCGACGTCGACGTCGACGACCTCGAGGACATCCAGTTCGACATCAGCGACCCACGCGAGCAGATCCTCGCCATGCTGGAGCTCTGCGCGACCAAGGGCAGCGGACCCATCCCGGAGGAGCCGGCCGAACAGCTCGCGCTCGCGGCCCGGGCCTTCTTCACGCAGTGGGACTCGCCGCGGGCGCAGCGCGCGCGCAGCGCGCAGGGACTGCCCGACGACCTGCCGATCGCGCTGCACGTCGAGGCGGTGCGCGTCGGGCCGGGCGAGCGCTCCGGGTACGGCGTGGCGGTGAGCCGGCATTTGCAGACCGGCGAGCCGGGACCGCACGGCACCTACTACCGCGGCCTGCGCCGGGCAGCGCTCAAGGACGAGGCGGGCGAGGCGCTCACCGCCGAGTCCGAGGGCTACGCCCTGCTGCGGCACGCGCTGACCACCCTGGAGCGGCACTTCGGCACCGTGGCGAAGGTCAGCTACGAGGTCCGCGACGCCGAGCTCTCGCTGCTCGAGGCGATCCCGGTGACCCGGCTGGCCGGTGCCGTGCAGCTGCGGCTCGCGGTCGACTCGGTCAGCCAGCACGGCGCGCCACCCGCCGCCGGCGTCGCGTTGGTCACGCCGGCCGCCGTGGAAGAGATGCTGCACCCGCAGCTCACCCTGACCGGCGCCGAGCAGGTGTTCACCACCGGGCTGCCGGCCTCGCCCGGCGCGGCCTTCGGCCGGGTGACGCTGTCGGCAGAGCGGGTGCTCGCGCTGGCCGAACTGGGCGAAGCCGCGATCTTCGTGGCCACCGAGACGAGCCCGGCCGATGTCCCCGCGCTGATGGCCGCGAGCGGCGTCGTCACCTCCAACGGCGGGCTCGCCTCGCACGCGGCGGTGGTGGCGCGCGGCGCCGGCCGGCCGGCGGTGTGCGGCGCGTCCGACCTCGAGGTGGACGTCGCGGCCGGGACGATCACCGCCGGCGGAACCGTGCTCGCCGACGGCGCGATGATCTCGATCGACGGAAGCTCCGGCGCGCTGTACGCCGGCCGGTTGTCGATCCGTCCCGCCGACCCGCCGGCCGAGTTGCAGACCCTGCTGGGCTGGGCGGACGGCCTGCGCCGGCTCGGCGTGCGCACCAACGCCGACACCGCCGTCGAGGCGGCCGCCGCGGTGCGCCTCGGAGCGGAGGGCATCGGGCTGTGCCGCACCGAGCACCAGTTCCTCGGCGCGCGGTTGCCACTCATCCGGCGGCTGATCCTCGCTGAGAACGCCGAAGACGAGAGCGCGGCGCTGGCCGGTCTGGCAGTCGCCCAGCGCGAGGACTTCCGCGCGCTGCTCGCCGCGATGGGCGACCGGCCGGTGACCGTGCGGCTGCTGGACGCGCCACTGCACGAGTTCATCCCGCACGACGGCGTGTACGAGACCGTGCAGCAGAAGGCGCGCGCACTTGGCATGCGCGAGGCGAACTCGATGCTCGGGCTGCGCGGCGTGCGGCTCGCGGTGCTGCACGAAGGGCTGTACCCGGCCCAGGTCGACGCGCTGGTCCGCGCCTGGGCAGACGTCCGGGCCGAGGGCGGCAACCCGACGCTCGAGATCATGGTTCCGCTGGTCGCGCTGCCGGCCGAACTCGCGCTGGTGATGGGTCAGATACACCGCACGGTGGCCGCGGTCGCCGGCGAACTCGGCATCGAGGTGCCGTACACGGTGGGCAGCATGATCGAGACGCCGCGGGCGGCGCTGCTCGCCGGCCAGATCGCCGAACACTCGCAGTTCCTGTCCTTCGGCACCAACGACCTGACCCAGCTCACGTACGGGTTCTCCCGCGACGACGTCGAGAAGTTCGTGCTCGCCGCGTACCTGGAGAAGGGGCTGCTCTCGGTCAGCCCGTTCGCCACCCTGGACGCGGAGGGCGTCGGAGCGTTGATCGCGATGGCGGTGCGGGACGCCCGGGCCGTCCGGCCGGACATCAAGCTGGGCATCTGCGGGGAGCACGGCGGCGATCCGGCCTCCATCGAGTTCCTAGAAACTCTCGGCCTCGATTACGTCTCCTGCTCGCCGAACCGCGTGCCTGTGGCGCGCTTGGCGGCTGCCCGGGCAGCCTCTTCGTCTTAGATACTTGATTCTCTATCTAGTTACCAGTTACTCTGTCCGACAAGAGTCGGCGTCGATCAGAGGCGAACCATGACCGTTGCGCAACCCAAGCCGGACATCGCGCTGCCGAGCGCGGATGTCATCCGCGATCTGCATCGGCGGATGGTCCGCATCCGGGTCTTCGAGACCGAGGCCGGCCGGCTGATGGAGGCCGGCGAGATGCCCGGCTTCCTGCACCTGTACGTCGGCCAGGAAGCGGTCGCCGCCGGTGTGATGAGCCTGCTCGAGGACACCGACCAGATCACCTCCACGCACCGCGGCCACGGGCACGCGGTCGCCAAGGGCGCCGAGTTCAAGCCGATGTTCGCCGAGCTGTTCGGCAAGGCCACCGGCTACTGCCACGGCCGCGGCGGCAGCATGCACATCAACGACCTCAGCATCGGCATGTTCGGGGCGAACGGTGTCGTCGGGGCGGGCATCCCGATCGCCGTCGGCACCGCGTTCGCCAACCACTACCGGGGCAACCGGTCGGTGTCCGCGACGTTCTTCGGCGACGGCGCCTCGAACATCGGCGCGTTCCACGAGGCGGCGAACATGGCCGCGATCCTGCGGCTGCCGGTGATCTTCGTCTGCGAGAACAACGGTTACGCGGAGTTCACCCCGCAGAGCAAGCACATGCTGCTGGAGGACGTCGCCGAGCGCGCCGCCTCGTACGGCATGCCCAGCGAGATCTGCGACGGCATGGACGTGCTGCATGTCCGGGAAGCCACCGGGCGGGCGGTCGAGCGGGCCCGTACCGGGGGCGGCCCGACGATGATCGAGGCGAAGACCTACCGCTACTACGACCACCAGGGCGTCAAAGGGCTGCGCAAGTCCTACCGCACCCAGGAAGAGATCGAGTACTGGCGCGAACGCGACGCGATCGAGGGGCTGCAGCGCGCGGCGGTCGAGGCCGAGCTCGTCACCCAGGAGGAGTTCGACAATGCGTGGGCCGAGATACAGGCCGAAGCCGCCGAGGCGATCGAGTTCGCCCGGCAGAGCCCGATGCCGGACGTGAAGGACTTCGATCTCAATGTCTACAGTGACTGACCCCGGCGTGGCGACGGCCACCCGCGAGACCACCTACCTCAAGGCGTTCAACGAGGGCCTCACGCAGGCCATGCGTGCCGACGACGACGTGTTCCTGATCGGCGAGGACGTCGCGGCGTACGGCGGCGTCTTCCACAACTTCGACGGCATCTACAAGGAGTTCGGCGACCGGCGGGT
>JAVHVB010000223.1:0-4358 GCA_032160775.1 Pseudonocardiales bacterium
TGGTCATCGGCCCGGTGATCGGCGCCAGCGTCGCGTCCGGAGCGAGTGGCAAGTGCCGCACAGCGTGCACGACAGCACGGCCGATCGTGCCGCCGTACAGCGCAGCGGCCCCGTGCGCCCCGATCTGGCGGTAGGTGTCGGCAAGGTCCTCGTTGCGGAACACCGAGCCCACCTCGGGCAGGTCGCCATCCGGCAGGAATAGGTCGCGCGTCGAGGAGAACTGGGCAAACCTGGCCTGGTTCTCCCGGGTCAACTCACGGAACGTCGCGTCGACGACGAACCCTCGGTCGGCGACCCGGATGGCGGGCCGCAGGTCACGCTCCAGCCCGAAGCGGCCCCAGCGTTCCAGGGCGCGCTGCCAGGTGGCCAAAGTGCCGGGAACGCCCACCGACAGGCCGCTCGTGACGGCGGTGGGGAACGGGAGCGGCTGGCCGCCCTGGTCGAGGAACATCCCCGGCCCGTCGGCCGCCGGGGCGGTCTCCCGTCCGTCAATCGTGAAGACGCGGTGCCGCGCGGCGTCGTAGTACAGGAAATAGCCGCCGCCGCCGATACCGGCCACGTACGGGTCGGTGACCCCGAGCGTCGCCGCAACGGCCACGGCGGCGTCGGCCGCGGTGCCGCCGTGGCGCAGGACGGCGATGCCGGCACGCGTGGAGGGCACCGTGTCGGAGACGACTGCGCCGCCGTAGCCACGGACGGTCGCGTGCTTGGCCGGCGGCGTGCCGGCCGCGGCCGACACCGCCGCGGCGAGTCCGAACCCGGCGCACGCGCAGGCGGACGAGACAACGATCGAGGTGAACCGGCGAGCCACGGCAAGCTCCTCCGTCGCGGGGACTGGACCGCTTCCTGTTCTACACCGCAAACCGGACAATCTGTGCACGGGCCGCAGAGGCCGGCTGGAGAGTTAGGTTAGGCATGCCTTAGGGTTTGAGGAGTCCCGTCGGATACGAGGAGATGCACATGCGTGGGGTCGGGCCAGTTGTGGCGGCGCTTGTCGCGGTCATGGCAGTCGGCGGCTGCTCCAGCAGCGGAGGCGACGACAGCTCGCCCGGTTCGGCTGGGTCGTCGACCACGGCGCCTGAGGACATCACCACGACCGCTGCCGAAGTCGCTGCGGGTCTCGCCAAGCTGTCGACGCTCGCCGGCCAGATCGCCGTGAAGACCGCCGCAGACCCGGCGTCCGGTCAGGCGGCCGCCGACGGCCTCGAGCCGCTGTGGCAGCCGATCGAGGGCACCGTGAAGAAGAACGACGCGGACACCTACCTCACCATCGAGGACGCCTTCGCGAACCTCGAGTCGGGTGACGCAACAAAGGCCGCCAGCGGCGCGCAGGATCTCGCCTCCGCCGTCACCAACTACCTCATCGACTACCCGGGCTGATCGCGATGCGCCGCCTGTTGCTCGTGCTCGCCGGATTCGCCGCGCTGGTCGGCGTCCTCGCCGCGCCCATGCTCACCGGGACTGCGGTCGCCGCACCGGCAGGACGGGCGGTGAGCACGACCGCCGTCCCCACATCCGACGCGAAGGCAGCAGCCATCCGGCAGCTGGATGTGGTGCGCGCATCGATCGACCAGACCCTGGCGCTGATCAAGGCGGGTCGCGCGGAACAGGCGTTCGCGGTGGCGAAGGACGGCTACCTCAGCCACTTCGAGTACGTCGAGATCCCGCTGCGGGTCATCGACCCGGGCTTCACGGCCGACGTCGAGACCCAGTTCGCGGTGATACGCAACGCGATCAGCGACGGCGACCCGGTCGACAGCATTCGCGACGAGATCGTCACCCTGCGCGCGATGATCGACAGCGTCGAACGGCGGCTGACGGCGCTTGGCGTGGGCGGCCCGCTCGTCGTCGCGGCGCAGTCGTTCCTCATCATCTTCCGCGAGGGACTCGAAGCGGTTCTGCTCATCTCGATCCTGCTCGGTTACCTCGCGTCGGCGAAGGCGAGCCAGTTCCGGCGGCCGATCCTGCTCGGCATGGGCGCGGCGGCCGCGGCCAGCGTGGTCACCTTCTTCGCGCTGCGCAGCCTGCTCAGTGCCCTGCCGCTCGGCCGCGAACTGCTCGAGGCGATCACCGCGCTGCTCGCGGTCGCGGTGCTGTTCTACGTGTCGTTCTGGCTCGTCGCCCGGCTCGAGCAGAAGCGCTGGCTGGAGTTCTTGCGCGCCCGGGTCTGGAAGGCCGTGTCGGTGGGGTCCACCACCGCGCTCGTGCTCGTCGGCTTCACCGCGGTCTACCGCGAGGGATTCGAGACGGCACTGTTCTACCAGGCGCTTGCGTCCTTCGGACCCGGGCTCGGCTGGTGGATCCTCGCCGGCCTGGCCGCGGGCATCGTCGTGCTCACCGGGTGTGCGTGGGCGATCCTTCGACTCGGCCGAAAGCTGCCGGTCAAGCGGTTCCTGACGGTGGCGGTCACGCTGCTGATGTTCACGTCGGTGACCATCCTGGGCAACGCGGTGCGGGCCCTGCAAGAGGCTGACGCCATCCCGCTGCACCGCTGGGCCGACTGGCCACGGGCGCAGATCTTCGTCGCCCAGTCACTCGGCTACTGGCCCAGCCGGGAGACGATCCTGGCGCAGGGCGCGCTCACCCTGGTCTATCTCGCCGGTGCGTTCTGGGTGTTCGTCGTCCGGCCGCGCCGTGCGCGTGCCGTCCCGGCGGTGTCCGGCCGGAAGGATCCGGCGCCTGTCGACACCGCTGGCGAGGGGGCCACCGAGAAGGCCGACGCCACATCATGACCGTCCGCGTCGGCGTCGACGTAGGCGGCACCTTCACCAAGGCGGTGGCCTTCGACCTCGACTCGGGCACGGTGTGCGCACAGTCGGTCGTGGCGACGACCCACCAGCATCCGGACGGCGTGGCCGCCGGCGTCGTCCAGGTCGTCGCCCGCATCGCCGACGAGGTGGGCGCACATCGCGTGCAGCTCGTCACCCACTCGACCACGCAGGCCGTGAACGCGCTGCTCGAGGGCGACGTCGCCACGGTCGGCATGGTCGGCATGGGCCGCTCCCCCGACCTCCGCAAGGCGCGCAAGCGGACCGTCGACGCGCGAATCGACCTGAGCGACGGGCGGCTCCTCGAGATGCCGGGCGAGTTCCTCGACGTGACCGATGGCCTGGACGACAGCGTTGCCCGCGCCGCCGTCGAGCGGCTCGCCGCGGCAGGCGCCACCTCGATCGCGGTCGCCGAGGCCTTCTCTCCCGACGATCTGGCCAACGAGGCGATCGTCGCCGAGGCGGCCCGGGCGAGCGGGTTGCCCGTCACCACCTCGGCCGAACTGACCGGGCTCTACGGGCTCGAGTTGCGCGCGGTGACGGCCGCGATGAACGCCTCGATCCTGCCGATCGCGCTCCGCACGGCCGAGGTCGTCGAGCGCGGCGTGGCCGCCGCCGGCATCGTCGGCCAGGTGATGGTGATGCGCGGCGACGCCGGCGCGACCGATCTGGCCGGATTCCGCAGCGCGCCCGCCCGGACCCTGTACTCCGGACCCGCTGCATCGGTCGTCGGGGCGCTGCGCTTCGGCCGGATCAGCGACGGCGTGATCGTCGAGGTCGGCGGAACGTCGACGAACGTCGCGCCGATCCGCCGCGGGCGACCGGCGTTGTCGTACGTGCGGGTCGCCAGCCACTCCACCGCGATCCGCGCGCTGGATGTGCGGGTTCTCGGCGTGGCGGGCGGTTCGATGCTGCGCGCGCGCCGCAATCGCGTGTACGGCGTCGGGCCGCGCAGTGCGCACATCGCCGGGCTGCGCTATTCCTGCTTCCTGACCGCCGCGGAACTCGAGGGCGCCGCGACCGACCTGATCTCGCCCCGGCCCGGTGACCCGCCCGACTATCTCGTCCTGCTGCTGCCGTCCGGCGAGAGGGTGGCGCTCACGCTGACCTGCGCGGCGAACGCACTCGGCCTCGCGGAGACCACGGACTACGCCTACGGCGACCCGGCGACCGCTCTCGCCGCGTTCGAGGCGGCGGGCCGCGCGCTGCGGCTGCCGGCGGAGGAGGTCGCCCGGCGCATGCTCACCGCGGCAACCCAGGCCGTCGGTGACCTCATCTCCGCCGTCGCGAAGGAGCACAAGCTCGAGCGGCCGACGATCGTCGCCGTCGGAGGGGGCGCCGGCGGCCTCGGTCGAGCGGTAGCGACAGCCATGGGGCTGCCGCTCGCGGTGCCCGAGCACGCCGAGGTCATCAGCGCGATCGGCGACGCCTTGTCCCATGTGCGCGCAGAACGCGAGATCGCGATGATCGCGCCGACCGCCGCCGAACTCGCCGCCGTCATCGCCGAGGTCGAGGCCGACGCGGTCGCGGCAGGGGCTGCGCAGTCGTCGCTGGAGGCACGGGTCGAGCACCTGGCCGACCGCAGCGCGG
>JAVHVB010000224.1:0-6178 GCA_032160775.1 Pseudonocardiales bacterium
CCCCCCAGCACGCCAGCGCGTGCCGAGGGGCGGACAACTTCGTTCGGTGCTGGCGTCCTACTTGACGGTCACCGTGGCGCCGGCGCCCTCGAGGGCAGCCTTGGCCTTCTCGGCGTTCTCCTTGTTCGTCTTCTCCAGGACCGGCTTCGGCGCGCCGTCGACCAGGTCCTTGGCCTCCTTGAGGCCCAGGCTGGTGAGCGTGCGCACCTCCTTGATGACCTGGATCTTCTTGTCGCCGGCAGCCTCGAGGATGAAGTCGAACTCGTCATTCTCCTCAGCGGCCTCGGCCGGGGCAGCGCAGCCCGCGCCGGCCGGGGCGACACCGACCGCGACGGGTGCGGCGGCGGTGACGTCGAAGGTGTCCTCGAACTGCTTCACGAACTCGCTGAGCTCCAGGAGGGTCATCTCCTTGAAAGCGTCGAGCAGGTCGTCGGTGCTGAGCTTCGCCATGATCGGCGTCCTTTCTGTTCTCGCCGGGTGAGCCGGCAATCGGTGAGTTACTCCGCCGGCTCGGCGGGAGTTTCGGGAGCCTCGGCCGCGGGTGCGGCGTCCGCCTCTGCAGTCGGGGCGTCCGCGTCTGCCTCGGCCACCGGTGTTTCGACCTCGGCCTCGGCTGTGGGTGCTTCGGCTGCGGGTGCTTCGGCCGCGGGGGCCTCGGCTGCGGGGGCCTCGGCTGCGGGTGCTTCGGCGGACCGCTTGTCCTCGAGCGCCTTGGCCAGTCGTGCCATCTGCGACAGCGGCGCCTGGAACAGGCCGGCCGCGCGAGTGGGCAGTGCCTTGAGCGCGCCGGCGAGCTTGGCCAGCAGTACCTCACGCGATTCGAGGTCGGCGATCCGCTTGACCTCGTCGGCCGTGAGCGCCTTGCCGTCGAGCACGCCGCCCTTGATCACCAGCAGCGGGTTGGTCCTGGCGAAGTCACGCAGACCCTTCGCCGCATCGACCGGGTCCCCCTTGACGAACGCGATGGCGGTCGGGCCCTGAAGCAGGCTTTCGTCGATGGCGAAGCCGGCGTCTGCCGCGGCCCGCTTCGTCAGGGTGTTCTTGACGACGGCGTAGGTGGTGTCCCGGCCCAGTGCGCGACGCAGGTCGGTGATCTGCTTCACCGACAGGCCGCGGTACTCGGTGATCACCGCAGCGCTCGACGAGTTGAAGTGCTCGGTGAGCTCGTCGACCGCGCTGATCTTTTCCTTGTTCGGCATCTGCTACCTCCTCTCGTTCTGGTCGGGCCGGTCGGACTGACCACGAGAACGAGAAACGCCCCGGCGCAGGGCGCACGGGGCGGTATGGGTACCGAACCGTCCATCCTGCGCGGGCCGCTCCGGCGCTCCGGAAGCGTTCAGCCGCGTGCGCGCACGCGACGACCAGCGGTCTTCGGTTGGATCTGTGGTTCAGGTTACGCGTTGGGTCTCGCGGACTCCAAATCACCCTCGCGCGGACCAGGCTGCGCCGAAGTTCACGAACGGCGGCACCACGTCGGCGTCCACCTCGGTCAGCGCCTCGGCCAGCGCGACGGACGAGTCCGCGCCTGCGGCCAGCTTGGCGTGATAGGCCGCCATGGTCTGCTCGGCCACCTCGTCGCCGACCCGGGCGACACCGGCGATGACGCTGCGGGTGCCCAGATTGAGCAACACGCTGGCCAGCCCGAGCGCTTCGTCGCCGGGCCGGATGGTGGCCAGCCCGACCTCACACGCGGACAGGACCACATGCTGCGGGGCGGAGCCGCGCTGGTCGAGTTCGTGTGCGAACACCGGCCCGTCGGTCATCCGGACCGAGGAGAAGAGCGGGTTCTGGGGTTGATGGATGCCGTGCGCCGCTACGTGCAGGACCGTCGCCCCGGCCATCGCGTCCACGAGCGCGGCCGCCGTGGCCGCCCGCTCGATCCGTGCCGTGGGCCAGCTTGCGCCGACCGCAACTACTTCGTGCTCACCACGGCCGAGGTCCGGACCGCAGAGCGCGACCACCCGGGCCCGAGGCGCGGGGTCTGTTCGCTCCGCCGAGCGCAACCATTTCGTCGCTGACGGCGCGACGACCACCGAGCGAGCGCGCAGCGAAGGCAAGGAGGCCCAGGGCAGCTGACCGAGCGCGCCGGTCGTGATGACGACCAGCGGCCCGCTGAGGTCGAGCGGGTCGAGGAGCCCCGCCTCGAGGGTTCGAAGCGAGTTCCGCAGCGAGGAGCGGACGACGTCGCGCAGGCCGGCCGGCAACGTCGGCTGCGCCAGCACGTCGAGGTCTGCTCGGGTGCGGCGAACCTGCTCGAGCACCGGGGCCGCGGCGCCGAGGTCCACGATTCGGGGGCGACCGTCGAGCACGACCGCGGCCAGTCGCCCCGCTGCCTGTAGGTACATCACCATCGAGCGGCCACCCTCACGCAGGGCGGCGCGGACCTCCTGGACCGGCGCCGGACCGGTGACCGCACCGGACCCGGAAACCGTCCAGCTGCGCGCGACGATGATGCGTTCCAGCTCCCGCCGCCTGCGCAGCAGCGGCGCCGACGCGACCTTGTCCTGCTCGACACTGCGCAACGATTCGACCGTCTGGCGAAGGTCGGCGAGCAGATCGGCGGCGACCGGATCGTCCGGCGGCCGCACCGGCGGAACCCTGCTCGACACGGCTCGGGCGCGCTCGGCCGACGCAAACACGGCAGCCGGGCGACCCGTGGCGAGCGCGAGGGTGACGTCCAGTTCGGCCAGTCCCCGGCCGTGCACGGCAGAGGCGGTCCGGAGGTCGATGCTGCCGAAGCTCGCCTGGTAGCGGGCGAGCTCGTTGAGTGCCCGGCCGACCCGCGCGGCGGCCCCGGATCGGTCCCCCCGCGCAGCGTCGACCCGGGCCCGCACGTAGTGGTCGTGCAGCCGGCCGGTCACCGGGTCGTCCGGCCGTGCGGGACCCAGCGAGTCCAGGCTCCTCGCGGCGGCGTCGACGCGACCGGCGGCAAGAGCCGCGTCGGCCGCGATGAGCCGGGCGACGCGCGCGTGCAACCGCAGCCCCTCGTCGTCGAACTCGGCGGCGAGGCGCTCGGCCGGCAGGATCAACCGGCCGCCCGGACGCCCGTCCGCCAGATCGGCCTGGAGCAGGACGAGTTCCGCGGCGCGCCGCCAACTCTCGGCGCCGCGGCGCAGGAACCGCCGGCGCGCGGACCCCGCGAAGCGACGGGCCGCCGCGACATCGCCGAGGGCGAGCGCACAGCGCGCACGCTCCAGTTCCGTCTCGGCGAGATCCTGGGCCACCCGATGGCCGCGAAAGATCGCGGCGGCTCGGGCGAGCGCGTCGTCGGCATCCCGACTCAACCCCGCCTCGGTCAGGATTCGCGCTCTGTCGAGCAGGGCGACTCCCCACTCCTGCCCGAGATCGATGCGCGCGGCATCGCCCATCAACCGCAGCGCGCGAGACAGCTCGCCACGCAGGAACTCGGTATACGCGAGGTTGTGCAGGATCTTGAACCGCTCGAGGTCCAATCCTGCGGCCTCGGCAATCTGCGCGCCGCGTTCGAAGTCCAGACGGGCGTCGACCAGCCGGCCCTCGGACAGACCGATGGTGCCCCGGTTGAGCAGGATGTTGGCCCGGTCCCGCGGCTCGGCGTGCTCCAGCAGCGCGACCGCTGCGTCCAGCGCGGCCCGCGACCGCGGCAACCTGCCCGCCCGGAGTTCGATCAGTCCGCGCTGGCAGTGCAGCAACACCCACAGCGCCGGGTCACCGGTGAGCTCGACGAACCCCTGGGCGGTCGCCAGGGCTGCGAAGCCGGCTTCGACCGAACGCAGTTCGGATTCGTTGAGCGCAATACTGATCCAGATCCGCGCCGCCAGGGCGTCCCGGTCGCGATCGCCGACGTCCAAATCGGCGGCCAGGAGCCGAGCCGCACGGCGCAGTGTGGTCAGCGCGCGGGTCGGCTGCCCGCGGTTGTAGTAATGGACCCCGAGCGCGTGTGCCTCCGCGGCATGCGCATACCCGGCTCGTCGCACACCCTCACGGTGTCAGATTTCGATGGCCGGCGTCACGACGGCGCGGCCCTCGTCACCTTCGGGTCGCAGGACGAATTGGGCGAGCCCACGCGGAACATCGTCGAAGACGAACCGCCCGTCCGCGTCGCACTCGGTCTGTCGCGTCTCGGCCTTGGCTCGCAGCTCCACCGAAATCCGGCCGGCCGGCGCGATCCAGCCGTCGACGCGGACGCGATCACCGGACGCCGGTGTCACCGAAATCATCGTGGTCAGCGTCGAGCTGGTGAACGTGACGGTCTGGACGTCGCTGACTGCGTCGCCACGGACGCCGGCGAGGTTCGCGCTGCGTTGGAGTTCGGCGACTTCTGCGTGCAGGGCCTCCAGCGTGAGGCCGAAATTGATCCGGTCGACGAGGCCTGCGGGAACCGGATCGAGCGCCTCGAAGATCGCGGCGGTGCGCCGGAGCACGTCATCGTCCGTGTCGTCGATCGCCCCGGCCGCGAGTTCGTCGAGCGAAGGGTGGCGCGGATCAGTCATGACTGGCCCCATTTCGGATCGTTGTTCAGCTGCTCGCGCAGCTTCGCGAGGCAGCGGCCGCGCGTCGGGCCGATGCTGCCGACCGGCATGCCCAACGACTCGGCGACCGACGCGTAGTCCGGCCGGTCGGCGAACGCGATGACGCGCAGCAGCGCCTGACAGCGCTCGGACAGCCGGGCGATGTGCTCCCATAGATGTGTGTCGCCGTGGGATCGCAGCACCTGCGCGTCCGGCTGATCGTCGGCCGGGCTCACGATCTCGTCGTTCTCGAACTCCCGCGGCTCGACGCGGTCGGCTCGCTTGACCACTCGCCATGCCTCGCGGCGGGTACTCACGATCAGCCACTGCAGGATCGCCTGTGGGTCGCTGATGGACTCCGCACTGCGGACGAGCGCGAGCCAGCTGCTCTGCACGACGTCCTCGGCGAGTTCGCGGTCCAGGCGCTGCCCCCTCGCGGTGTGCCACAGGATGGGCGTGACGAGCTTGACGAGTTCGCCGATGCTCGCCTGGTCGCCCTCCCGGTAGGCGCGGAACAGCGCCGCCGCGCGCGAGGCGAGCGTCTCCTGCACCGGTCCCACCTGCGTCATGGCGCGATCTTCGTGCACGCCGTGATGGCCGACCAGGTGCGCTCCACGGCAGTGCCCGGGTCGGTCTTGGACATCGTGTTCGAACAACCGTCGATCAACGCCTGTGCCAACTCACCGGCCAGGTACGGCGCGGCGAACGAGGTACCGCTCCAGGTCCCGAAACCGGCGCTGAAATCGTCCGGGTCGATCGTCGCGCGGAAGGCGCCGTCGACGGTCACGCCGAACTGGCTCTGCGCGGCGCCCTGGAAGGTCTGCGGGAAGGTGCTCACCAGGTCGGCGCCGGGGCGGTTACAGGCCACCCAGTCGCCGGCGTTGCTGAACATCGCGACACTCCCGTTCGGGTTCAGCGCGCCAACGCTGATCAACGGGGTGCACGACGCGTCGAACCCCGGTACGCGACCGTCGGCGTGCGGGGTGAACGCGGCGGGGAACATCGGCCGGTAGGTTGCCTCGTTGCCCGCCGAAGCCACCACAGCCACACCCATCGCCGACAGCGCCTGGATCGGCACGAGCAGTTTCGGGTCGAACTGCAGGTCTTTCGGTGACTCGTGGTAGTAGCCCAGCGAGATCGACACGACGTCCACCAGGCTCGACTCGTCGCCATTCGCCTGCGCGGCGTGCTGCCGGGCGGCGAGCGCGGTGAGAACGTCGAGCAGCATGTCCTCGGGCACCACACCGTCACTGGACATGATGCGGACGGACAGGATGTTGGCGTCCGGGCAGAGTTGGTGGATCAGGCCGGCGATGAACGTGCCGTGTCCGGCGTCGGAGTCGAGCAGGCCGGTCAGCGGGTTGAGCACTGCACCGGCGACCTCGGGGTCGGTCGACGGATCGGTGTATCCGAGATCCACCCCGTTGACGGTCATCCCCCGCGTGACGATGTCGGTACCGTCCCACCACTCGTGGCTGCCGACGCCGGTATCGAGCACCGCGACGACGGGCCGGCGACAGCTCAGCTCGGCATCCGCGCGCCGGTGTGGCGGCCCCCCGATCCACTGGACGGGTGCGCGACCACCGGACCCGGGCATCGCATACGAGTCATAGGGCACGCCGCCCACGAACGGCACGCCCCCGACGAACGGCACGCCCCCCACGAACGGCACGCCCCCGACGACCGGC
>JAVHVB010000225.1:0-7414 GCA_032160775.1 Pseudonocardiales bacterium
CAGCATCTCGACGAACGGCTCAGGCTCGGACGAAGGCACCTGCGGCCAGGACGCCGTCCGGGTCGTACCGGTCGGCCACCTCGGCCAGCCGGGCCAGCGTCGCCGGGCGGTAGGCCCGCCGAGCCGACACCGCGTTGTGCGGCGGCCCGAAGTTCGGCCAGACGCCACCGGTGTCCCACGCGGACAGTGCGGCGAACAGCGCATCGGAATGCGGCCCGACCCGCGGGTCGAACGCGATGCCGACGGTCAGCACGCTGTAGGCAGCGGCGCCGTGGTCGAATGCGTTGGGATGCGCGCCCTCCCGGCCCAGCGCACCGCCTGCCTGCCGGACCTCGACCACGATCTGCGGCGAGTCCGATCCCGGCCCGGCCAGCGCGAGCAAGCGCTGCACGGTGTCGTCCGAGAACTCGGTGAGCAGCATGCCGCGGTCAATGACCGGCATAGGGTCGACCGGGTCGGCGTGCACCGAGTCGATCGCGGTGTAAGGCTTCACTGCCACGTCGTCCAGCAGCATCGGCGCGATCTCTCGCATCGGCTCGAGCAGCCGCTGCCCGACAGCAGCGTCGCCGACCCACAGGAACCGGACGCCGATCGACATCCGGCCGGCCAGCGGCGGCGGGAACTCCGGCCCGTCCGGCAGCTGCAGGATCACGAACGACGTCGTCGCCTGCTCCGGCAGCGCGGCCGACCACGTCCGCCAGCGGTCGATCACGGCCGGGATGGCCGGACCGTCGAAGTACAGCGCGCCGCCGTAGAAGGTCGGCAGCTGGAGAAGGTCGAACTCGACGGCAGTGACGATGCCACCGACGCCCTTGCCGCCGCGCAGCGCGAAGAACAGGTCGGGATGCAGCGCGGGAGTCACCCGCCGCAGCACGCCGTCGCCGGTCACTACCTCGAACGCCCCCACCCGGTCGGCCGCCAGGCCGAAGGTCCGCGCCATCGGCCCGACCCCGCCACCCGTGGTGTAGCCGACGACGCCGACGTCGCTGGACGACCCGTTGAGTGGTGCCAGCCCATGCGGCGCCGCGGCCTCGATCACGCGTGCCCACTTCACGCCGGCGCCGACGCGCGCCCAGCGCTCGGCCGCGTGCACTTTCACCTCGTCCAGCTCGCGGGTGACGATGAGCAGGTGGCCGGCGATCGACGAGATCGCGCCGTGCCCCGTTGCCTGCACGCCGACCGTCATGCCGTTGCGCCGCGCGAAGGCAACGGCCTCGGCGACGTCGGACGCGCTGCGCACGGCGACGACCGCGGTCGGCTGCATCTGCACTGCCACGTTCCAGGGGGTGACGAGCTCGGCGTAGGCCGGGTCGTGCGGCTCGGCGACGGTGCCGGTGACGACGGCGCGCAGCTCGTCGAGGTCCACCGGCAGGGTCTCGCTCTGGGGGGAAAGGGTGAAAGTCATCGGTGCCTCCAGGGTCACGTCGTTGTGTGTGGAGACAGCGTGCGGCGCGGCCCTTGGGACGAAGTTGCGCTCGCGTTGAGCCTGAACTTGCGACCGACTTGAGAGTGGCCGCCGGCGCTACAGGTGCGGGCCGACGAACAGCCGGTCCGGGTCGACCGCCGCGCGCAGCGCAGACAGCCGCGCGTGCACCCCGGCCGGGAAGGCCTTCCGGGTGTCGCTGCGCTCGTCGAGCATCGGCAGGTACTCGCGTCCGTTCTGCCAGGGTTCCAACGCCTCCAGCAACCGGACCGCCTGGTCGCGCGCCTCGTCCCACTCGGCCGGATCGGGGCGCAGCCCGAAGCCGAGCACGAGGAACTCGCCGTCGAGCGACGACAGCGCCGCCCCGTCGTTCGGACGGTGCAGCGCGCCGCCGAGCTGCCGGAACTCGATGATGTCCGGTCCGTCCGTCGCGTCCGGCCCGGCAAGGTCGAGCAGTGTGGCGATCGCGTCGTCGGGCAGCCCGCTCATCAGCCGGCTGCTGGCGTAGCCGGGGGTCGGGCCTTCGGGCTCGAGGTGCAGCCGCACCAACGACGGCGCGGGTACCCGGGTCACCGTGTCGAACTCCGGACGCAGCGCCCGCAGCGGCGCCAGGACCTCCGCGGCTTCGGCGTCCCCGCCGAGCACCGCGCCGTCGATGACGACGAGATTCCGGAAGTGCAGTTCGGCGGGCACCTGCGGCATCGGCGGCGCGGTCAGCAGCCGCAGCGACGTGGTCGCCGCCTCGGGCGCCGACGCGGCCCACCGCGCCCACGCGGGCAGCACCTGCTCCATCTGCGCGCGGTCCCACGCGAGGAAGCCGGCAACGACCGTGTCGAGTGGATACAGCTCGAACTCCAGGGCGGTGACGACACCGAGCGGCATGCCGCCGCCGCGCAACGCCCAGAAAAGCTCCGGCTCCTCGTCGGCGGTGGCCCGCACGAGGCTGCCGTCGGCCAGGACGATCTCGGCCGCGGTGATCGAGTGACACTGCAGACCCAGCCGGCGCGCGTACCAGCCGATGCCGCCGCTGATCGAGTAGCCGACGACGCCGACGTCCGGGGCGGACGGATGCAGCCCCACCAACCCGTCGCGCCCGGCGGCCTCGGCGAGATCGCCCCACAGCACGCCGGCGCCGACCCGCGCCTGGCGCCGTTCGACGTCGATCGACAGTTCGGAAAGCCCTGCGGTGTGCAGCAGCACGGACGCGCCAAGGTGGCCGTCGAGCGGCGCCGCGCCGTGCCCGGTGCCCTGCGGCGCCACCTGCAGGCCGGCCCGGCGCGCCTCGCGCAGCACGTCTGCCACTTCGCCCGGCGACGCGGGGTAGGCGACTGCCGCCGGGTGGTGCTGCACTTGCAGGTTCCACGGGGAGCTGGCCATGTCGAAGCCCGGGTCTCCGGGCAGGTGCACGGCGCCGCCGCAGAGCCCGCGCAGCGACTCGGCAGCGGGCGCGCCGAGGTCGTCAGTGGTGGGTGAGCTCAACGGACAGTTCTCCTCGGTCGGCAGTGCCAGTTGTGACCTCACCAGGATGGCCCGGCGGACTTGCGGCCGGCTTGAGACGGCTCATCGCACGACCCCGACGGCCAGTTCGCCGAGCGCGGCCTCGACGGTCTGCGGGGTGAGGAACAGCGCCTGCGCTATCGCCGCGACGTCCATGTCGCGGGCGGCCAGCGCCGCGACCCGCTGCTGGGTGGCGGACGGGCGGGAGGCCCGGGTCGGCAGGTCCGGGGTCTCCACCCCGTGCCGGCGTAGCGCGGCGCAGGCCCGCTCGGCCAGGCCATGCGCGTCGCAGGCGAGCGCGCCGTCGACGGCCTCACGCAGCAGGGCGATCGCCTCGGGCGCGGGGGTGTCGGGATGCTCGGCGAGCGCAAACCGGGCCCGGCTCAGCACGTAGACGGCGTCGGTGTTCTCGAGCAGCGCGACCGATTCGACGAAGTGCTCGCGTTCGCCGGTCGCCCGGCCGAGATCGGTGAGGCTGAGCCCGAGCGCGGACGGCGCGCCCCAGGCGCGCAGCAGCGATACCTCTTCCTCGATGAGCGTGATCGCCTCGTCCGAGCGGCCGAGCCCGGCCCGCGCGGCCGCCCGCACCCGCCGCCAGGGGTGGAAGGCGGGGTTGACGACACCCACCGGGTCGCGGATCTCGTCCAGCGCCGTCAGCGCCTCGGCGAACCGTCCCTCGCCGACGAGCACGCCGCCGCTGACCAGGCGCAGCAGCCGTCCGCCGTCGCCGTGCAGCGCATCGTCCGGGGCGGCGTCGAGCAAGGCGCGCGCCCCCTCGATGTCGCCGCGGTCGAGATCGATGCCGACGAGCGCGCCATAGGAGTAGGCGAGCCCGACGCCCGAGCCACCCCACATCCGGTCCTGCTCGTGTGCCTCGCTGAGCAGCGCCTTCGCCTCGGTGAGCTCACCGCGGCGCCAGCGCCACACGCCCTCCCACTGGTTGACTGCCAGCACCGCGAACAGCGAGCCGCGCCCGTGCGCGGCGGTGCGGGTGCGCAGCCAGAAGTCACCGAGGTCGTCGTCGGCATACATCCGGGTGGCGGCAGCAACGCACCAGAGCAGGCCGGCGTCGCCGTGCCACAACGTCTCGTCCTGGGTCGCCTCGCGCGCGAGCCGCACCGCGCGCTCGCGGTCGGTGCCGGCAAGCATCGCTTCCCACGCCAGCGTGGCACGCAACATCTGCGCGCCGACACCGGTGCCGACGGGATCCCGCACGTCGTCGTCACGCCAGAGCGACGGGTCGACGGCCTGCATCAGCCCGCCGATGCGCAAGAGCGCGGTGAGGCCGTCGCGGGCGTCGTCCATGCCCTCAGGCAGCCGCCGGATGGCGTCGCGGGCGAAGGTGACGGCTGCGCCGCGCTCGCTGGCGAACACCTGCGTGTGCGCAATCGCGGTCGCGATGCGCACCTGCGTCTCGGGGTCGTCGGCGCGCTCGTACGCGGCGCGCAGCCGCTCGGCGCCGGCCCGGCCGTCGACCAGCGCCTCCTGCAAGCCGAGTTCGAGCAGCACGTAGGGCCGGGCGTCGGCGTCCGGCGGCTCATCCAACGCGCGCCGCAGGTAGGAGACGGCGCTGTCCACCGCCCCGCGGTCGGCCGCGCGACCGGCGGCAACGCGCAGCAACTGGACGGTGTTCGCGTCGCCGCGCGTCGGCGCCAGCAGCAGATGCGCGCCGACCTCCTCCGCGCTGGCCCTCCGCGCCGACAGCAGCGCTGCCGCCCGCTCGTGCTCCAGCCCCCGCTCCACCGAGGGGACGTCGCGGTAGACCGCCTCGGCGACGATCGGATGGACGAAGCCGAGGGCGTGCTCGTCACGCAGCATCTCGGCGCGGGTCAGCGCGGCGACGGCGGCGGCCGTCTCGACTTCGGACAGCCCGGACAGCGCGGCGACGTGCGGCAGCTGTGTCGCCTCACCCAGCACGGCGACGCTGCGCGCCACTCGCCGGCACGCCTCGGGCATCCGGCGCAGCCGTAGCAACACCTGACTCGAGACCGCACGCGAGCCGACTGCGAGCACGGCCTGCGCGTGCGACGCGTCCGGCTTCACGCCGGCGGTGACGAGCGCCTGCAGCAGCTGACGTAGCAGCAGCGGGTTGCCCGAGGTGGTGCGGTGGCAGGCGGCGACGAACAGCGGGGCGGCGGGCTGTCCGTAGGCGTGCGCGACGAGCTTGCTCGTAGCCTGCTCCGTCAACGGCTGCGGCCGCAGCAGCAGGGTGTCGGTGTCCCAGGCCAGCTCGGCGACGAGGTCGGCGATCTCGTGTTCCTCGCCGGTGCGCATGGTCGCGGCGATCATCGCCGGCATCCCTGACATCCGCCGCGCGACGTAGGCGAGATAGCGCAGCGACGGGCCGTCGGCCCATTGCAGGTTGTCCACGCCGAGCAGTAACGGACCCTCGGCGGCGAGCTGCGCCGTCACCGCGTAGAGCGCGTGCAACACGGCCAGCGAGCCCTCGCTGTGCTCGGCGGCGAGGTCGAACACGGCCCGGGCCGGCGCTGCGGCGGCGCAGAGCATCTCGTCGGTGATCGCCGGCTCGAGCAGCTGGCGCACCACGCCGTAGCCGAACGAGCGTTCCAGCGGACTGCCGCGCGCGATGAGGACGCGCACCCCGCGCTCGCCGGCCTGCGTCCCGAGCTCGTCCAGCAGCCGGGTCTTGCCGATGCCGGCCGGTCCCTCGATGAGCAGGCTGGCCGAGCGACCGGCGCCGAGCTGCGCCAGCGCCTGTCCCAGCTGCGCCATTTCGCCGTCCCGCTCGACGAGGTCGTCGACCGAGCGCTCCATCACGAGCGCGGCGGTCGGGACGAAAACGGTCGGGGCCGGCGCGGTGACCGCGTCCAGCGACGGTGCCTGCGCGAGGATGTCGGATTCCAGGGCGCGGAGCGCGGGGCCGGGATCCACCCCCAGCTCGTCGGCGAAGGTGGTGCGGGCGCGGCGCAGCGCGGCGAGGGCGTCGGCCTGCCGGTTGGCCCGATACAGGGCGAGCGCGAGCAGCCGCCAGCGCTCCTCGCGCAGCGGCGCCTCGGTAACCATCGCCTCGAGCTCGCCCACCAGCACCGCCGCTTCGCCGCGGTCGACGCGCGCCTGCGCGAGCCGCTCGCGGGCGACGGAACGCAACTCCTCCAGCCGGACGATCTCCGGTTGCGCCCATGGCCGGTCCGCGTAGTCGGCGAGCGCCGCTCCGCGCCACAGGGCGAGCGCATCGGTCAGCCGGTGCACGACGTCGCCGCCGTCGGCCGTCAGCAGCTGCTCGAAGCGCCAGGCATCGACGGCGTCGGGTGCGAGGTGCACTGCATAACCGTGCGCCTGCCGCACGATGACACCGGAGCGCGAGCGCGCGGCCGCCCCCGGTTCCAGCCGGCGGCGCAGATGCGAGACGTAGGACTGCAGGCCGGCGAACTCGTTGGCCGGCCGGTCGTCCGCCCACAGGTTGTCGACCAGCTGTTCGGCGCTGACCAGCCGTCCGCGGCCGATGACCAGCATCGCGAGTACGGCGCGCTGCCGGCGCCCGCCGAGGTCCAGCGGCGTGCCGTCGTGCGACGCCGTGAACTCGCCGAGCAGCCCGACTTCGAGTCCGCGACCGGCTGACACCCTCATCCCCTCCGGAGGGCAAGCCTAAGTAATCAGGGCACCTGCGCACAGGCCCTCGAAGATCGCTTTTCGGCTCGGCCGGCGTGATTGGTCCCGGCTTGCCGGGGATGTCCGGTCCGGCGGGACGGATCGGTGCGACTCCGCCCTGCGCCGCGGTCGATTCTGCGGCGCAGGGCGGAGGTCTTCTCGGTCAGACGGTGGCGAGATTCGGCTCGGCGGTCAGCTGCGCCAACTCGGCGTCGGGATCGCTCTGCCGCGTCGGGCGCACGAGCACCCAGGTGGCCAGCGCCCCGAGCGCCGCGATGGCGGTGGCCACCCAGACGGCGTGGTGGAAGCCGTGCACGAATGCGGCCTCGCCGTGACCCGTGGCCAGCGCCTGGCTCGGGATGAGCGCGCCGAGCGCGGCGACGCCGAGCGCGATGCCCGCGTGCCGGGCGGTGTCGTGGACACCCACCGCCAGTCCTTCCTGGCCCTTCGGCGCGGTGCTGAGCACCATCCCGCTGAGCACCGGGTTGACGATGCCGGTGCCGAACATCGCCACCATCTCCGCGGGCAGCAGGGCCGTCCAGGACGAGTCGGCGGTGACGAGCAGGCCGAGTCCCATGCCGGCCGCGACGAACGCGAGACCGACCGTGAGCAGGACGCGGCTGTCGATGCGCGTCACCAGTGACGCGCTGGCGCCGGCGACGACGAAGCTGAGCATCGTGCCCGGGATGTAGGCCGCGCCGGCCTCGATCGGCGAGAGGTGCGTGACGCCCTGGAAGTAGAACGTCATGTACACGAATAGCGCGAACAGCGAGGCGGAGATGCCCACGGCGGTGAGCTGGATGCCGGTGAAGGTGCGGTCGCGGAACAGGTTCAGCGGGAGCATCGGCTCGGCGATGCGGGCCTCGACGGCGAGGAACGCCAGGC
>JAVHVB010000226.1:0-4552 GCA_032160775.1 Pseudonocardiales bacterium
ATCTGCGCTGGTCCTGGCACGCCGATTCCATCGATCTGTTCGAGTCGGTCGACCCGGATCTCTGGAAATCCTGCGGCCATCATCCCGGCAGGATGCTCGGCGAGGTCAGCGCCGAGCGGTTCGCCCAGCTCGCCTCCGACCGCAAGTTCCTGCGCCGGCTCGAAGACAACCGCGACGACCTCAACGACTACCTCAGCAAACCGCGCTGGTACCAGCAGCGGCAGGAGGCCGAGCACGGGTGGCCGGCCTCGATCGCGTACTTCAGCCCGGAGTTCGGGATCACCGAGGTGCTGCCGCAGTACTCCGGCGGCCTCGGCATCCTCGCCGGCGACCACCTGAAGGCGGCCAGCGATCTCGGCGTGCCGATCATCGGGGTGGGCCTGCTGTACGGGGCCGGGTATTTCCGGCAGTCGCTGTCGCGGGACGGCTGGCAGCTCGAGCACTACCCCTCGCTCGACCCGCAGGGGCTGCCGATCACCGTCCTGGAGAACGCCGACGGCACCCCGGCCCGGGTGACGATCGCGCTGCCGCCGAGGGGAGCCGGCGACCCGAGCGATGGGCAGAGTGGACGCACTCTGCGCGCGCAGGTGTGGGTGGCGCAGGTCGGCCGGGTGCCGCTGCTGCTGCTCGACAGCGACATCGAGGAGATCGACGTCGACGCGCGCCAGGTCACAGACAGGCTCTACGGCGGCGGCAAGGAGCACCGGCTGCAGCAGGAGTTGCTGCTCGGCATCGGCGGCGTCCGGGCCATCCGCGCGTACTGTGCGGCGACCGGAACCCCCGCGCCGACGGTGTTCCACACCAACGAGGGGCACGCCGGATTCCTTGGTATCGAGCGGATCAGGGAGCTCGTCGAGGGGTACGGGCTGGACTTCGACGCCGCCCTGCAGGCGGTCCGTGGCGGGACGGTGTTCACCACGCACACGCCCGTGCCGGCCGGCATCGACCGGTTCGAGCGCGCGCTGGTAGCGGCCCATCTCGCCGGGCTGAGCGCGCTGCCGGCCGAGCGGATCCTGGACCTCGGGGCCGAAGAGGATCCGACGATCTTCAACATGGCGCACATGGGGCTGCGCATAGGCAAGCGCGCCAATGGCGTTTCCTTGCTGCACGGGCAGGTCAGTCGGGAGATGTTCAACGCGCTGTGGCCCGGCTTCGACACGACCGAGGTGCCGATCACCTCGATCACCAACGGCGTGCACGCCCCGACCTGGATGGCTCGGGAGATCCTCGACATCGCCGAGCGCGAGGTCGGCGCCGAACGGATCGCCGAGGGTGGCGGCTGGGAGGCTCTCGACAAGGTTCCCGACGCAGAGCTCTCGCGGGTGCGCGCGCTGTTGCGCGGCCGGCTGGTGGAGGAGATCCGTCGCCGGCTGCACGAGTCCGGGCGCGAGCGGGGGCTGAGCGAGGCCGAGCTGGGCTGGACGGCGACCGCGTTCGACCCGGACGTCCTGACGGTCGGCTTCGCCCGCCGGGTGCCCTCATACAAGCGGCTCACCCTCATGCTGCGCGACCCGGTGCGGCTCAAGGCGATGCTGCTCGACCCGGACCGGCCGGTGCAGTTCGTCATCGCCGGCAAGAGCCACCCGGCCGACGACGGCGGCAAGCAGCTCATCGCCGAGATGGTGCGCTTCGCCGACGATCCCGAGGTGCGGCACCGCATCGCGTTCCTGCCGGACTACGACATCGGCATGGCCCGCTACCTGATGACCGGTGTCGACGTCTGGCTGAACAACCCGCTGCGCCCGCTCGAGGCGTCCGGCACGTCCGGCATGAAGGCGGCGCTGAACGGCGCGCTGAACCTCTCGATCCTCGACGGCTGGTGGGACGAGTGGTACGACGGCGAGAACGGCTGGGCCATCCCGTCGGCGGAGGGGCTGATCGACCCGGACCGGCGCGACGACCTCGAGGCGGACGCGCTGTACGACCTCATCGAGAAGAGCGTCGCCCCGCGGTTCTACGACCGGCAGAAGAACGGCGTCGCCACCCGATGGATCCAGATGGTGCGGCACACCCTGAAGTCGCTCGGGCCGAAGGTGCTCGCGACGCGGATGGTCGCCGAGTACGTGCGCCGGCTGTACGTCCCGGCCGCTGTGTCCTCCGACAAGCTGTTCGCCGCGGACTTCGCGGCCGCGCGCGAGCTCGCGCAGTGGCGGCGCGCGGTCGAGGCGAACTGGCCCGCGGTTGCGGTGCTGCACGTCGACTCGCAGCTCGCCGGGAACGCGGCGGACGCCCAGCTCGGCTCGGCGCTGACGTTGCGTGCCGAGGTCGCGCTGGGCGGGCTGGCGCCGGACGATGTCGAGGTGCAGGCCGTGTACGGCTCGGTCGACGCCGACGACCGGCTCGCCGACGTGCGGACCACGCTGCTGAAGTCGGTGCCGAACGGCGACGGAACGCACCGCTACGAGGGCGAGATCCCGCTGGACCGCACCGGCACCTTCGGCTACACGGTGCGGGTGCTGCCGAGCAACGAGCTGCTGGCGTCGCCGGCCGAGCTCGGCCTGATCGCCTCGGCCTGATCGCCTCGGCCTGACGAGTCACCGGCGCAAAGCAGATGTAGGCAGTTTCGCCGATGTAGCGGCCCTCCGCGTTGCTTAGCGTGCTCGCCATAGCAACTGGTGGAGGTGGACATCATGCGGCTTCGGTCCGTGTGTGCCGTACTGGTGACAGCGCTTGTGGGTGCGCTGGTGACGGCCGCACCCGCCTACGCCGGCACCGTCGTGGTGAGGTCCGGCGGGGTCTTCGGTCCCTGGCAGATGGGCGGTGGTACCTACGCCAAAGGTCCGGGCAGTCCGCCGGGCGGCGTGGGCAGCCTGCACCTCA
Source organism: Pseudonocardiales bacterium (assembly GCA_032160775.1). Taxonomy (GTDB): domain Bacteria; phylum Actinomycetota; class Actinomycetes; order Mycobacteriales; family Jatrophihabitantaceae; genus Jatrophihabitans. The sequence continues at coordinate 2,821 of JAVHVB010000226.1, forward strand.
CTCGGACGGGCGCAGTTCTGCAGTTTCCCGCGCACGTCGTCGGCTCGGCGCTGACCGCCCTGTCGGCGCGGATCTGGCAGCCGGTGGCGAATCCGCCCGGCGTTGTCTGGGTGCTCAGCATCGACTTCACGGACAACGCGACGATCGACGGTCGCCTGCGCACCACGACCACGGCCGCGGGTTGGCACATCGCCGACGTCCTGAGCCAGCCGCTGACGGCGACGGACTCCGCGGACAGCAACCCGACCGCGACGACGTGGACCGACTATCTCACCGCCCATCCGGATCTGGTGATCCTCGGCCTCGGCCTGGCGAACGAGATCAGCCCGCCCGACGAGGGCGGTTGGGCGGTCGATCTGCTCAGCTTCGGTGTCACGGGCAACAACACCACGACGTACGACTTCGAGCCACTTCGATCGACGGTGGCTTTCCCGGCGCCGCGGAGCCCGATCGCGAAGGGCCACGCCGTCACCCTCACGGCCAAGGTGACCGGCGGGGACAGCTCGCTGCCGGACGCGCGTGTGCAGCTGTGGTCCCGGCCGTCGGGCGCCGCGCAGTTCACCAAGGTCACCACCACGTCGACGGGCGCGACCGGGATCGCACGGGTCGTCCTGACGCCGAGGCGCACCACGGCCTACCAATGGCGGTTCGCCGGCGACGCCACGCACATCGGCAGTGAGTCGGCGAAGCGCAAGGTGGTCGTGACCGGCTGACCGTCACCGGAGCCGCTCGGTAGGTTCGGGGCGTGACCGTCGAGGGTGAGCTGCTCTGGCAGCCGTCGCCTGAACGGATCGCTGCTGCCCGGCTCACGGCGTTCGCCGCGGCGGTCGGCCGAGCCGGTCAGTCGCACTCCGAGCTGTGGCAGTGGTCGGTGGCCGAGCTGGACGAGTTCTGGACGCAGTTCGCGAACTGGGCCGGGGTGCGCTGGCAGCACCCGCCGAGCGCAGCGCTCGCCGATGCCCGGATGCCCGGCGCGTCCTGGTTCCCGGGCGGGAGGCTCAACTACGCCGAACACGCGCTGTACCCACCGAGCGGCGCCGGTCTGGAAGACGTCGCGGTCGTCTTCGCCCGCGAGGACGGGCTCGAGCAGACGCTCACCTGGCGCGAGCTGCGCACGCAGGTCGCCGCGGTGCGGGCCGCCCTCGTCGCCCAGGGTGTCGGCGTCGGTGACCGCGTCGCGGCGCTGCTGCCGAACGCGCCGCACGCGCTGATCGCGATGCTGGCCACCGCGGCGCTCGGCGCGGTCTGGTCGTCCTGCTCGCCGGACTTCGGGCAGCGGGCCATCGCCGACCGGTTCACCCAGATCGAGCCCGTCGTGCTGTTCACCGTCGACGGGTATGTGTACGGCGGCAAGCGGTACGACATCCGCGACACCGTGGCGGCACTGCGCGCGGACCTGCCGACACTTCGCGCGACCGTCCTCGTGCCGTACCTCGACCCGCACGCCACCCTGCCCGATGCGCTCGCCTGGTCGGAGGTCGCGAGCACACCGGCCGAGTTGACGTTCGAGCCGATGCCGTTCGATGCGCCGATGTGGATCCTCTACTCGTCCGGCACCACCGGGCTGCCGAAGCCGATCGTGCACGGCCAGGGCGGCATCCTGCTGGCCCATCTGCACCAGGTGTTGCTGTACCTCGATCTCGGGCCGGGCGACCGGTTCTTCTGGTTCAGCACCACCGGCTGGATGATGTGGAACCTGCTCGCCTCCGGCCTGGCGGCCGGCGCGGCGATC
>JAVHVB010000227.1:0-4823 GCA_032160775.1 Pseudonocardiales bacterium
AATGACGGCGCACCTCGGGTCAACGCCTATTTCGTGCAGGAAACGATGGCGAAGCCGGACGACACCTACCCGGCGGCCAGGAGTGACTCGATCAGCTCGGCAACCGCGTCCTCGTCGTTGGTGCCGATAACCTCGTCCGCGACCTCGAGCACGTCGGGGTGCGCGTTGGCTACTGCGTACGCGCGGCCGGCCCACATCAACATCGGTAGGTCGTTGGGCATGTCACCGACCGCGAGCACCTCGTGCGGCGCCAGCCCGTGCGACTCGGCGAGCTCGGCGAGCCCGGTCGCCTTCGTGACGCCGTGGACGGAGATCTCGAGCAGGCCGAACGACGACGAGTGGGTGATGGTCGCCCGGTCGCCGACGATGGCGACCGCGGCAGCGAGGAACGCATCGGCGTCGGCAGCGGCGTCCTTCGCGAGCAGCTTGACCGCCGGTTGCGCGGCGATCTCGGCCAACGAACCGATCACCGGCTCGGCGATCGGCTCGCCGCGCCGGTCGTAGGGCGGGTTGATGTCCCAGTCGTGGACGTAGTCGGGCTCGGCGGCGAAGCCGTCGCCGTACTCGACGGCGAAACCGACGGACGCGAACTCGGCGCGCAGATCGTTGCCGACCGCGACCATCAACGACGGCTCGAGCAGGTGCGCCGAGACGAGCCGCTCCTCGGTCATGTCGTAGAGGACCGCGCCGTTCGCGCCGACCGCGACGCCGACGTAGCCGGTCGGCTCGGCGAGCACATCCAGCCAGCGCGGCGGGCGGCCGGTGACGAACGCGACGAGCAGCCCGGCGTCGGCCGCCGAGCGCAGCGCCGCGCGGGTGCGGTCGGAGACGGTGCCGTCGCTGCGCAGCAACGTCCCGTCGAGATCCGTCGCGACCATCCGGATCGTCACGGCGTGAGGACGTCCCGTCCGCCGAGGAAGGGACGCAGCGCGGCCGGCACGTACACCGAGCCGTCCGGCTGCTGGTGATGGTCGAGCAGGCACGCGATCGTGCGCGCGACGGCACACAGCGTGCCGTTGAGCGTGGCGACCGGCTGGTTGCCCGCCGACGGGAGCTTGCGACCGTCGCGATCGAGCACTGGCGTGCGAATGTTGAGCCGACGCGCCTGGAAGGTCGTGCAGTTCGAGGTCGAGGTCAACTCTCGATAGGCGCCCTGCGAGGGGAACCACGCCTCGATGTCGAACTTGCGCGCGGCGCTGCTCCCGAGATCCCCGGCGGCGATGTCGACGACCCGGTAGCTGAGCTCGAGCTTGTCGATGAACTCCCGCTCCCATGCGAGCAGCCGCTGATGCTCGTCGGCGGCCTCGTCGACCGAGGAGTAGGAGAACATCTCGACCTTGTCGAACCAGTGCACCCGGATGATGCCCTTGGTGTCCTTGCCGTGGCTGCCGGCCTCGCGGCGGAAGCAGGAGGAGAACCCGGCGTAGCGCAGTGGCAGCGTCTCGAGGATCTCGTCCGAGTGGTAGCCGGCGAGCGCCACCTCCGACGTCCCGACGAGGTACAGGTCGTCCTGTTCGAGGTGGTAGACCTCCGCCGAGTGCGCGCCGAGGAAGCCGGTGCCCTGCATCACCTCCGGCCGCACCAGCGCAGGCGCCACGATCGGCACGAAGCCGGCCGCGATCGCCTGCGCCATGGCTAGGTTCACCAGCGCGAACTCCAGCTCGGCGCCCACGCCGGTCAGGAAGTAGAACCGGCTGCCGCTGACCTTCGCCCCGCGCTCGGTGTCGATCGCGCGCAAGGCGGCGCCGATCTCGAGGTGGTCGCGCGGGTTGTCCACCGGAGGGGGCTCACCGACGGTCTCGAGCACGACGAAGTCGTCCTCGCCACCGGCCGGCGCCCCCTCGATGACGTTGGGCAGCGCGAGCTGCGCCTGGCCGAGGGCAGCGTCCGCGGCGTGCTGATCCACCTCGGCCGCCCTGACCTCGTCGGCGAACTGCTTCGCACGGGCAAGCAGCGCGGGTCGCTCGTCCGGGCTCGCCTTGCCGACCTCCCGGCTGAGCGCCTTCTGTTCCGCGCGCAGCGAGTCGGCGCGCGCGACGGCCGACCGGCGTGCGGCGTCGGCGGCGAGCAGGGCGTCGACGAGTGATTCGTCGGCGCCCCTAGCGCGCTGGGACGCGCGCACCCGATCGGGGTCGTCGCGGACGAGCTTGAGGTCGATCACCCGGTCAGGTTACTGACGGGCGCGCTTCCACTTCGCCGGGCGGGGCAGCCGGCGGGTGGTAGAGGTGGCAGGACACCTGCACCTGCGAATCCTGGGCGGGCTGCAGGTGCGGCTCCACAGCTCGACGCATGTTCAGGCGCACCGAGCGGCCCTCGACGGACATTCCGCTGACGCCCTTCCAGAGCGGATCGTCGGGCCGGGCGGCGCGCTCGTCCTCGAGCAGACCGAGCACCTCCCCCGGCGATCCGCCGGCGGCGGCGATGGCGTCGGCCGAGGCGAACGCAGGGCCGTCGTGAACGAGCTTGGCCTCTGCGGCGTACTGCTCGGCCGACACGGTGGTCCAGCGCTGTTCGAGGACCATCCGCACGTCGCGGGGCTCCCAGCCGCACGGTTCGAAGGCCTTCGGGCAGCGCGGGTGGAACGAGCAGCCGAGGGGCGGGTCGGCCGCGTCGGGGATCTCGCCGCGCGGCAGATCCCGGCTCATCGTCCGGGACGGGTCCGGATCCGGCACGGCCCGCAGCAGCGCCTGCGTGTAAGGGTGCCGCGGGTTCTCGAAGATCTCGGCAACCGACCCGATCTCGACGATCTTGCCGAGATACATGATCGCGACCCGGTCGCAGAAGAACCGCGCCGAGGCCAGGTCATGCGTGATGTAGACGTAGGTGAGCCCCAGATCGCGGCGCAGTTCGTCGAGCAGGCCGAGGATCTTGGCGCGCACCGACATGTCGAGCATCGAGATCGGCTCGTCGGCGACGAGCAGAGTGGGGTCGAGGATGATCGCGCGGGCGATGACGGCGCGCTGCTTCTGCCCGCCGGACAGCTCGGCGGGGTACTTGTCGATAAACCGCTCGCCCGGCGCCAGCCCGACCCGCTCCAACGCGGCCAGCACCGCTGTACGGCGCTGCTCGGTGTTGCCGCCGAGGCGATGGATGCGCAGTGCGTCGGCGACCGAGCGGCCGACCGTCATCGACGGATTGAACGAGGCGTGCGGATCCTGGAACACCATCTGCAACTGCCGCCGCAGCGGGCGCAGCTTCGGTTCCGCGAGCCCGGTCAGCTCCTGGCCCTGATACCGAATGCTGCCGCTGGTAGCGCGGACGAGACCGAGCAGCGCCCGGCCGAGCGTGGACTTGCCGGAGCCGGATTCACCGACCAGGCCGAGCACTTCACCGGGCGCGAGCGAGAGCGACACCCCGTCGACCGCGCGCACGGTCCCGGAGGAGCGACCGATCAGCCGGGCCACGGCGTTCGTGCGCAGCGCGAAATGGACGTTCAGGTCGGTGATCTCGACCAGCGGTGCGTCCCCAGTCACTGCGTCCGCGCCGTCGCTCGTCGACTCAGGCTTCATCGGCGATGAGCACCTCCTCCCGCTCGAGCGGCGCGCGGTCGGGGTCGGACAGAGATGGCTCGAGCAGCCAGCATTCGGTGCGATGGGCGCCGAATTGCGGTGGCTGCTTCGCCGCGCAGATCTGCATCGCATGGTCGCACCGCGGGTGGAACCGGCACCCCGGTGGCGGGGCGACCAGGTCCGGCGGCGCGCCCTGAATCGAGTGCAGTTGCTTGGTCTTGAGCGAAATCGTCGAACTCAGCAGGGCCTGCGTGTACGGATGCTTCGGCTCGGCGAAGATCTCCCTGACCGGACCTTGTTCGACGATCCGGCCCGCGTACATGACGGCGACCTGGTCGCACGCCTCGGCGACGATGCCGAGGTTGTGCGTGATGAGCAGGATGGCCGGCGCGTACCGCTCGCGAATGTCGGCGAGGATGCGCAGGATCTGCGCCTCGACCAGCACGTCCAGCGCGGTCGTCGGTTCGTCGGCGACGATGAACTTCGGCCGGAGCGCCAGCGCCAACGCGATCATGATCCGTTGCCGCATGCCGCCGGAGAACTCGTGCGGGTAATTGCGGTACCGGGTCGGCGGGATGCCGAGCGCGCGCAGCGCATCCAAGGCGCGCGTCTCACGCTCGCGCTTCGACAGGTCCTTCTCGTGGGCCTTGATCGCCTCATCGAAGTGGTCGCTGATCCGCATCAACGGGTCGAGCCGGGTCATCGGCTCCTGGAAGATCATCGCCATGCCCGCGCCGCGCAGCCGCTCCCGCTCCTTGCGTGGCATGGCAAGCAGGTCCTGCCCGTCGAACCGGACGTCGCCGTCCACCGCCGAGCCGCGCGGGGTAAGCCCGAGCAAGCCGCGGCCGAGCGTCGACTTGCCGCACCCGGACTCACCGACGAGGCCGAGCACGGTGCCGGGGCGCAGTGCGAACGAGACGCCGTCGACGGCGCGCACCGGCGCACTCGGACCGGCGTACCAGACGCGCAGGTCCTTGACGGACAGCACCGGCTCGGTCATGTTGTGCCCTCTTCGCTCGCCGCGCGTTCGGGCAGGACGACCTGCGTCACCTTGAAGGTGCGTAGCAGCGGGTTGAGGACGTCGTTCAGGCTCTCCCCCACCAAGGTCACGCCGACGACGATCAGCACGATGGCCAGGCCCGGATACAAGCCGGTCCACCAGATGCCGGCGGCTGTGTCGGACACCGCACGGCTCAGATCGTGCCCCCATTCCGCGCCGGCCGAGGGCTCGATGCCGTAGCCGAGGAAGCCCAGGCCGGCGAGGGTGAGGATTGCGTCGCCGGCGTTGAGCGTGGCGATCACCGGCACGGTCTG
>JAVHVB010000228.1:0-9471 GCA_032160775.1 Pseudonocardiales bacterium
CGTCGCGGTCGGGCAGGAGACGCCGTTCAGGTAGCTGTCCTGCGCCCCGTCCGGGTCAGAACTGGCGGCGATCGTCCAGGTCGAGCCGTTCCACAACTCGGTGAGTGTGCCGCCTAGGTAGTCGGCGCCGAGCGAGGCACCCGCCGCCATGCACAGGGACTCCCCGGCACACGAGACCGCCGACAGCCCGCTCGTGAGCGCGCCGGCCGGGTTCGGGGTGTGGACCGTCGACCAGGACGAGCCGTTCCACAGCTCGGCGAGGCTCACCGGAACGGACCGGCGATTCGTGTACGACCCGACCGCCACGCACTGCGTTGCGCCGGCGCAGGAGATCCCGCTGAGCGAGACGAACGTGCCGCGGCCCGGCCGCGGGGTGTGGACGAGCGTCCAGGAGGAGCCGTTCCACAACTCGCTGAGGCCCCAGGACATGGAGTTTGCGTCGGTGTAGGACCCCACCGCCACGCAGTGCGAGGCGCTGGTGCACGAGACTGCATTGAGGACGCTCGACTCGGCGTTCTTCGGATGCGGGCTGGGGATCACCGACCAGGCCGAGCCGTTCCACAACTCGGCGAGGACGCGGACGACGTCGTTGGCGTTGTAGGCCCCGACGGCGACGCAGTAGTCGGTGCGCGGGCAGGACACGCCGTACGCCCCGCTGAACACGGGCACGGGGGCGTGGCCGGGCGACGATGCCGCCGGGTTGACCGCCGAAGCGACGGCCGGCGCCGCGCACGCCATCGGCACCACTCCGAGCAACACGGCCACAACGCCGAGCAAGAGACCGATCAGCCGGCACGGACGAACCGACCCGTTCTCCGATCTTCCCGACATGACTCTTCCCGACATGACGCCTCCCGGTACGAGTTGGTCCCTGCACCGATTGACACCGCACATCCCACCGGTGTTGCACGAGGGACCCGGAACTCGTCCGGCCTCCGCGAGGCATAGGTTCGCCCGCATGAGCGACTGGTCTGACGCGACTGCCCCGAGTGGGCAGCGGTTCGTCTTCGCCGAGTCGGGGGTCGGGCCCGCGGTCGTGTTCCTGCACGGCTTCCCGGACACCCCGCACGGCTGGGATCACATCGCCGAAGCCGTTTCCGCCGCGGGCTACCGAACCATCCGGCCGTGGCTGCGCGGCTATCACCCGGACACCCTCGTGGCCGGTCGCGGATACGACGCGCTGACGACCGCCCACGACCCCGTGCTACTGCTCGACGCGCTGGGCATCGACCGCGCGGTGCTCGTCGGCCATGACTGGGGCGCCGGCATGACCTACGGCGCGTCGAGCGTGGCGCCGGAGCGATTCCGCGCCATCGTGCCGATCGCGATCCCCCACCCCAGCCTGCTGCCGCGTGACCCGCGCACGCTGTGGGGCGCACGCCACTTCGCCGGCTTCAAGATGCCGTGGGCCGAAGCGATGACCCGCCGCAGCAACTTCGCGTACCTCGATTCGCTGTACCGGCGATGGGCGCCGAACTGGAGCGGCCCGGTCAGGGACGAGTGCCTGCGCAACGTCAAGGAGTGCTTCCGCGAACCGTCGTCGCTGACCGCAGCGATCGACTACTACCGCGCGCTCTCGCCGAAGGCGCCGCGCGAGCTAGCCCGCCCGGCGGACGTGCGGACCCTGGTCGTCGGCGGTACCGACGACATCGTCCCGACCGCGTTGTTCGCCAAGACCGCCGAGCGGATGGGCGACGGCTCCGAGTCGTTGGTCATCGAGCGCGCCGGACACTGGCCGCACCGCGAGGGCGAGGACGAGTTCATCGCCGGGCTGATCGGGTTCCTGGCCGCCACGCCGGCGTGACCGCGTCACCCAGGTGTGGAGTCCACCGATTCCGTCGGAGCCGGGACGGCCGTGCCTACGCGGAGGAAGGAACCGGTGCGCTCCGCGCCGAGCAACGGTGTCGGCTGCCCGGCCTCGACGACCAGCCTTCCAGCGATGAACACCGCCGGCACCGCGGCGTCGTTGCGGTTGACCATCCGCGACAAGCCGCCGAACTGGTCGACCGGGTTCTCGTGGTAGCTGTCGAGTTCGGCGTCGAGGTGCTCGGGGTCGAGCACCACCAGATCGGCCCGGTCACCTACGCGGAGGTGGCCGGCGTCGATGCCGTACCAGTCGGCGAGCTCGCCGGTCAGCCGGTGAACGGCCCGCTCGATCGGCATGAACGGCGTGCCCGCCTTCTCGGCGTCCAATACGTGACGCAGCATCCGCAGGCCCATGTTGTAGAACGCCATGTTTCGCAGGTGCGCGCCGGCGTCGGAGAAGCCGATCTGAACGCCTGACTCGACGGCAATCTTCTTGAGCAGTTCGGGACGGTGGTTCGAGATGGTCGTGCGCCAGCGCATGGCGGTCCCGTGCTCCAACACGAGGTCGAGGAACGCGTCCACCGGGTGCAGCCCGCCGCGCTCACGTCCGACCTGGCCGAAGGACTTCCCGATCACTGTCGCGTCCGGGCACTCGACGATCAGGGCGTCGAAGAAGTCGCGATGCCAGACCCGCGGACCCCACTTGTTCTCGTAGTCCTTGCGGAAGGCGCGGCGGTACGTCTCGTCGCGGAGCAGTTCATCGCGCGCGACCGCGTCCGAGAGGTGCAGCGCTGCCGCGCCGGTGCCGAACTCCTCGAAGATGACCAGGTCGATCCCGTCGGCGTAGACCTCGAACGGAACGGGCAGGTGTTGCCAGCGGAAATCCCCGCCGAGCTTGTTGATGATCCGGGCCGCCGGGCCCATCCCGTGGATGACGGCCGGCAGTGCCTTGAGGTCGGCCGCCGAGAGCAGCGAGATCTTGAGCCGCTTGCGGCCGACGCCCAGCGACGTCAGCAGCTGCGAGATCACGCTCTTCGGGTTCTTGATGTCCGGCCCGGACTGCAGTACTCGTTCCCGGCGCCGCAGGATCGCGTTCAGCCTCCGCAGCTCCGTCGCCTTCGCATACGTCGACGGGAGCGTGCGCGAGCGGCAGACCTCTCCGTCGAGCTTGTCGAAGAGCAACTGTTGCGACGACATCCCGAGCATGCCGGCGTCCAGGGCCTCGTCGAGCAGAGTCTCCATCCGGGCGAGTTCCGCCTCGGTCGGTCGCACCTCCTTGCGCGTGGCGCGGTCCAGACCCATCGTCGCGGCGCGCATGTCGGAGTGCCCGATGAAGGCGGCGAGATTGGGCCCGAGCGGCAACCGCTCGAGCGCCTCGACGTACTCCGCCGCGTTCGTCCAGGTCTTGCGCTTGTCGATGGCCGCGATGACGTGCTGACGCGGGATCGCCTCGACGCGACCGAACAGGTCGCCGGCGTTCACGCCGTCGACGTGGACGGTCGACAGCGAGCACGAGCCCATGACGATCGTGGTGACCCCGTGCCGCACCGACTCGGGCAGCCCCGGCCCTTCGAGCACCTCGATGTCGTAGTGCGTGTGGATGTCGATCATCCCCGGCAGCACCCACTTGCCGGAGGCGTCGACGACGACGGTGTCTGCGTCGGCATCGAGCGGACCGGGCGAGATCGCGACGACCTCGCCGCCCCGGATGCCCAGGTCCCGGATCGCCGCTGCGGCGCCCGTTCCGTCGAACCAGAGGCCACCGCGGACGATCGCGTCGTAGGTCACGCAGCAATGTCAGCAGCCACCCGCGACGGGGTCAAGCGGAGCAACCTGTCCTGTTTCGGCCGACTCGGTCGGATTGCTCATCACTTCGCAGGGCCTTAGTCCCTGGCAAGTCGACCTCACGGCGATTTCACTTGACTATGCCGGTGTCAGGCCGGCAATTCTGGCCTGCGGGTCCGGCCGCGCGCCGGATCCGAGACGAGCGGCGGAGGCGCATGCACACCACCGACGGCGCTGCACGCGCGCGTGCACATCTCGGCGTGCAGCGCGATTCCCGTGAGCACGTCCGCTTCGCCGACCGCTATGACGTCGTCAAGCCGCTGAAGGTGGGCAAGGCGGTGCAGACGTTGCTGGCGGTGGACTCCACCACGGCGCTGCAGGTCGTCGTGAAGGTCTTCGAATCGGCTGCCCTGGACCCGAGCGCGCACGCGCGCTTCGTCCACGAGACGCGCATCCTGCGCGAGCTGACCGGCACAGGTCTCTGTGCGCTGCACGACGCCGGCCAGACCGACACCCACTACTACCTGGTCCAGCAGTACGCACCCGGGGTCACTCTCGAAGAGGTGCTGCGCGGCGGCGCGCTCGACATCCTGCCCGCACTGCGGGTCGGCGCCGCGCTGGCCGGCGCGCTCGACCTCGCCCATGGCGCGGGCATCACGCACCGCGACGTCAAACCGGCGAACATCGTCATCGACGGCCTCGGCTCCTCGACCGAGACGATCACCCTGATCGACTTCGGCTTCGCCAGCAGCCAGTGGCTGGCCGAATCGCTGCGCGACGACCTCGTCGGCACGGTCCGTTACATGTCCCCGGAGGCGGCGGGCCTGCTCGGAACGCCGCCCGACGAGCGGGCCGACCTGTACGCCCTCGGCGTCGTGCTGTTCGAGACCCTCGCCGGCCGGGTGCCCTACGACAGCGACAGCGTGAGCGAGTTGCTCAGGCAGCACGCGAGCAGCCCCGTCCCCGACCTCAGGGCGCACGCGCCGCGCGTGCCGACCGCAGTCGCCGCGCTCGTGGAACGTCTGCTCCGCAAGGACCCGGGCGAGCGCTACCAGTCCGCGTCCGCAGTCCACTCCGACCTCGATCTCGTGCTCGCCGCGGTGACCGGCGGCGATCTCGACCCGCCGATCGTGATTGGCCGGCGCGATCGCCGGCTGACCCTCACCGACCCCGCTTTCGTCGGGCGGGAGAGTGAACTTGCCGTCCTCACCGCGATGGCCACGAGCCTCAGCGATGTCGGCAGCGGGGGGCTGTGCGCGCTCGAAGCCGATTCCGGTGGCGGCAAGAGCCGGCTCCTGACCGAGGTGACCAAGCGAGCCACCGAGGCCGGCGTCCTCGTCCTCCAGGGACAAGGCATCGCGCTGGGTGGCCAGCGCCCGTTCACCCTGTTGCAGGGCGTCGCCGACGGCCTGGTCGCGTCGTTGTCGGACGAGCCGGACCGCGCCGCCGCCCTGGCCGCGGCGCTGCAGGATGTCGCACCCGCCATCACCCGCGCGCTGCCCGCGCTCGGGGTGCTCTTCCCCGAAGCGCCACCCGCCGATCTCGGACCGGAACAGTTCGGCGACCTGCGCAGCCTGACTGCGCTGCGCCGCCTGCTCACCGCCGCGGCCGACCGCGCCCGGCCCATCCTGATCGTGCTCGACGACTGCCAGTGGTCCGACTCGCTCACCATCCGGCTGCTCGGCGAGATGTTCAACGACACAGCGCGGGTGCCGCCGCACCTGGGCGTCATCGCCGCCTTCCGCACCGAGGAGGTGGCTGCCGACCACCCGCTGCGTTCCGTCGCCGCGCGCACCCTGCATCTGGGCCCGCTGCCGCCGGCGTCGGTCGAGCTGCTCATCGAGTCGATGGCCGGCCCGCTGCCGGTCGAGGCGGTCGACACGGTGGTGCGGCTCGCCGACGGCAACCCGTTCATGGCCGCGGCAATCCTGCGCGGCCTGGTCGAGTCCGAAGCGCTGATCGCCGGACCGGGCGGCTGGACGGTCGAGCCGTCCCGGCTGTCCGACGTGCAGGCAGCGCGGCGGGCGGCGGCCTTCCTCGTCCGGCGCCTCGAACTGCTCGACAGCGACGCGCTGCAACTGCTCAGTGTCGGGGCGGTGCTCGGCAAGCAGTTCACGATCGCTGCCGCAGTCGCCGTCGCCGGACCGCAGCTGGACGCGACGGCGATCCTTGCCGACGCCCGGCGCCGGCGGCTCGTGTGGCTCGACGCGGAGGGCACGTCGTGCACGTTCGCGCACGACAAGATCCGCGAGTCACTGCTCGCCCGGCTCGACGCACACGAGCGGCGCCGGCTGCACAGCCAGGCCGCCGACGGCCTGATCGCTCAGGTCGGTGAGCAGCCCGGCGATCTGGTCTTCGATCTCGCCTATCACCTGCACGAGGCCGGGCGGCTCGAGGACGCGCTGCCGTACGCGCTCACGTCGGCCGAGCTCGCCCGGAGCAGATACGCCCTGGACGTGGCCGCGGTCCACTACCGGATGGCCGCCGAGAGTGCCGGGGGCGACGCGACGGTGCGCCGCCGGATCGCCGAGGGGCTCGGCGACGTCCTGATGCTGAACGGCAGCTACGCCGAAGCCGGCGAGCAACTGCGGGCCGCGCGCGACTTCGTCCGCGAGCCCCTCGAGGCCGCCGAGCTGGACGGCAAGCTCGGCGCGTTGGCTTTCAAGCAGGGCGACATCCCGACGGCCAAGATGCGGCTCGAAGGTGCGCTGCGCCTACTCGGACGGCGGCTGCCCCGGCGCCCGACGCTGCTCCTCAGCCTGGTGTGGGAGCTGCTCGTCCAGGCCGGTCACTCGCTGCTGCCGAGGCTGACAACCGGCAGGCGTCGATCGGTCGGTCACGAGCAGGACCTGCTGGCGATGCGGCTGTACAGCCGGCTGGCCTATCTCTACTGGTTCCACAGCGGGAAGGTCGCGTGCGGGTGGGCGCACCTGCGCGGGATGAACCTCGCCGAGCGCTACCCCGCGTCGGCCGAGCTCGGGCAGGCGTGGTCGGAACACGCGCCGGTGATGACGATGCTGCCGTGGTACCGGCGTGGGGTCCGCTACGCCCAACGCTCGCTCGAGGTGCGCCGCGAGCTGGGCGACGTCTGGGGTCAGGGGCAGAGTCTGAACTTCGCCGGCGTCGTGAAGTACGCGGCTTCGGACTTCGCCGCGGCGCAGGCCTCGTGCGAGGAGGCCATCCGCCTGCTGCGCCGCACCGGTGACCAGTGGGAGGTCAACACCGCGAGTTGGAACCTCGCGCTGTGCCGACTGCGGCAGGGAGATCTGTCCGAGACGGTGCGGCTGTGCGAGGAGACGTACGCGACGGCCCGGCTCATCGGCGATCAGACCGCGGCCGGCATCGCGCTGAGCATCTGGGCTCGCGCCACCGAGGGCCGGGTGTCCGCGGAGCTCGTGGGTGAGCTGCTCGACCAGGGCAGCGGCGACGCGCAGACCGCCGCCGAACTGCACCTCGCGGACGGCCTGGTGCACCGCGCGCAGGGCGATCTGGAGCAGGCGCTCGCGAGCCTCGAGCGCGGCATCGAGGTCATCAAGGCAGCCGGGCTGCGCCAGGAGTACATCGCGCCTGTGTTTGCCTGGCACGCGACCGTCGCGCGCGAACTGGCGGTGGCGGCGCCGCCCTACGCGCCGCAGCTCAGGCGCGCCCGGCTGAAGGCGGCCACCCGGTCGTCGCGCCGCGCCCTGCGGTGGGCCCGCTTCTACCGGAACAACGAGCCGCAGGTGCGCCGCGACCTCGGGTTGGTCCTCGGCCTGCGTGGACGTTCCCGGCGGGCGGAACAGGAGCTCGCCCGCAGCCGCGACGTGGCGGTACGGATCGGCGCGCTCTACGAGCAGGCGCGCACCGAGCTCGCGCGGGCCGAGCTGGACGGCGCCACCGCGCTGGACGACACCTTCGCACTCGAGGTGGCCGCCGACGCCGTCCGCGCATTCGACCCGACGCCGGCGACCCTCGCCGGGATGACCAGCGCTTCCTCAATCGGGATGTTCGACCGCTTCACGACCCTGCTGAAAGTGGGCCGCGACATCACGGCCGCCACGACCGAAGCCACGTTGGAGCAGGCGATCCGCGAATCCACGGTGGCCCTGCTGCGCGCCGAACGCTGTCACCTCGTGCCTGTCGCAGCCCTCTACGACTACTCGCTGACCACCAGGTCGGGCGACCGGCATGTGCACGGGCTGAGCCGCAGCCTGCTGGTCGAGGCCGTCCAGACCGGCCGGCCCACGACCGCACACGACGAATCGGCGACCACCTTCGACAGCATCGTGCTCTCCGGCAGCCGGTCGGCGATGGCAATCCCGATCTTCGCCGACGGCGAGCCGCGCCTGATCGTCTACGCAACGCACCAGCAGCTCGGTGAGATGTTCGGTGAGCAGGAGACCCAGCTCGCGGAGTTCATCGCCACGCTCGCCGGCGCGGCATTCGAGCACCTGCTCGGCAGCGAGACGAGGTTCCGCTCGCTCGTCCAGAGCTCGAGCGACGTCGTCAGCCTGGTGAACGCCGGCGGCACGATCACCTACCAGAGTGCAGCCGTGCAACGGGTGTTCGGGCTGCCGTCCGCCGGGCTGACCGGAGCGCCGTTCGCCGGCTGGGTCCATCCCGACGACGCCGAACGGGTCGAGGCACTGTTGTCGGCCGCGGCCGCGCCCGGCGGCGCCAACGCCACCTTCGAGTGCCGCGTGCAGCACGCCGACGGCTCGTTCCGATTCGTCGAGAGCACGGTGACCAACCTGATCGACGAACCGACCGTCGCGGCGCTGGTGGTGAACACGCGCGACATCACCGACCGGACGCTGGCCGTCGATCAACTGCGCCTGGCCGAGGAACGGCAGCGCATCGCGCGCGACCTGCACGACGTCGTGATCCAGCGACTGTTCGCGGTCAGCCTTCAGCTCGATACCGCCGCCGGATCGCTCCCGCCGCGCGCGGCGCTAACCGTTGGGCACGCGGCCGAGGAGATGCGCGAAACGATCAACGACATCCGCGGCGCGATCTTCACGCTGCGCACCGACCAGGCCGGCCTGCCGTTGTCGACCCGGTTGCGCTCGATCGTCGCCCGGGCCGAGCAGATCCTCGGCTTCGCTCCCGCGGTCTCACTGGACGACGCGATCGACGAGCGCGTTCCCGAACAGCTGCACTGGCACCTGATCGCGACTGTCAACGAGGCGCTCTCGAACGCCGCGCGGCACGCCGGAGCGACGGCGGTCGGCCTGACCGTCTCGTTGACCGGCGGCGAGTTGGTCGCCCGCGTCGCCGACGACGGCGGCGGGCTGCCCGCCGAGCGCGCGGAGAGTGGCCTGCTGAATCTGCGCCGCAGGGCTCAGGTCGCCGGCGGGACGATGTCGACGGAAGCGGGTGCTGACGGCACCGGCCTGGTGCTGACCTGGCGGGTGCCGTTGGACGCCGACGGCTGAGGCGGCGCGCGCGATCAAGACTGCGAACCACCTGGCGGCGCGCCGCCGGCGCGTTCCAGCAGTTCGTCGAGTACCTCACCTTCGCGGTGGTAAGCCACGAGGTGGCCGCCGTCCGTCCATTCCTGCCACCGCGCGTTGGGCAGCGCGTCGACGATCCGGCGGGCGGCGCCGGCCGGGACGTTGCGGTCGTGCGGCGCGTGCCGCCACAGCACCGGGGTCTCGATCGCGGCGAGGTCGATGTCGTCCCACCGGTTGACCATCGCCATCGTTTCGTCCGCCCAGCCTTTGACGCCCTGCGAGAGTGCTTCGCGCGTGGCTCTGACGAACGCCTCCTGCCACACCGGGTCGGACATGATTTCGAAGTCCTCGGGCGGTGCGGTGGCCATGATGTCGCCGAACGAAGCCAGCGGGTCGTCGACGATCGCCTCGCGGATCGGTCCGAGCATCGTCCGCAGCGCCTGGAGGT
>JAVHVB010000229.1:0-3350 GCA_032160775.1 Pseudonocardiales bacterium
ACAGGTTCCTGGCAATTTCCGGGGGCCGTTCACCGTCGAGCAACCGAGTAGCGATCTCCAGTTCGCGCGTCGTGAGCCGACTCACGCCTGGCATGGCGGTTTCGGTGATTCCTCTGAACACGCCGCGGGCGAGTTGTGCGATGTGTGCGCCGCGCCCGAGCCGAAGGAGGATGGTCGACAGATCGGCCGTGCCGGTACCGGCCATCGTCGGGGATGTCGGCAAGAAGACGAACGCGCAACTCGGTTTCGGTTGAAGTGGGAGCAGCAGCAGTTCGCAACGAATCGATAGCCCTTCAGCCGTCGGCCGGAGATCCTGATACAGGCTGATACCGGCCTCGCTCGTCGACGCCTCGCCGAGGCCGGACAACAAGCTCGCCACATCGGCTTCCGCGACGAGAGTGAGCAACGACGCGCCGACCAGATCGATGACCGGCCGAGCAAACAATTCCTCCGCGTCACTGCTGATCCGCTCGATACGCAGGCTCGCATTCGTCGTACCCACGACTGCCGGGGCGTCTTGCCAGTGCGCTGCAGGCTGCCCCCTATCGACGTCATCTGCAACGAGGACGACCACCACGAATCGAGACGCAGGCTGTCGGTCGAACGAGCGGATCCACATCCGCACCTTCACGTCGGCCGCATGCTGCCTGCGCAACACGCGGAACGTCTCGAACCCGTTCAGCCGCCCGCCGGCCAACAGGCCAATACCAAGGGCGGGCCGGTCGGCCATGAACTCCTCAAACAGGTGACCGACGACCATGCCGCCGGCCGGATCGATGAGGTCCGCAGCCGCCGGACTCGAAACCACGATTCGCTGGGATGGAACCTCGAGCACCAACGCCGGAAAGGGGAGCCCATCAAGCACCTCACCCGCGATCCGCGCAAACTCCGCGTCGTCGAGTTCCTCCTCGGGCGAACCGAAGCCGGTTGTCAGAACTCCCACCTCCAGTCGGCCGTTGCCTTGACCCGCAGATCGGTTGAGCTCCACGCTCGAATCTTGTGGTT
Source organism: Pseudonocardiales bacterium (assembly GCA_032160775.1). Lineage (GTDB taxonomy): Bacteria > Actinomycetota > Actinomycetes > Mycobacteriales > Jatrophihabitantaceae > Jatrophihabitans. The sequence goes on from JAVHVB010000229.1 coordinate 1,006, forward strand.
CGTGGGCCGCTCGGCCCGGTCGCGGGGGCTCGCCTGCCGCCTTCTTCGGGGGGCAGCAGCAGGCGAGCCGTCTAGGCAGTTGTTCGGTCGGCGTCTGCGACGGCAGCCACCATTCGCGCGCCGCCCGCGGCAGCCAGCGGGCCGGCACAGGCGGTCTGGCGCTACCTGCAGTTGCCGGTGAACAACTAGTTATCATCAGATGCGCTCGACAAGCTGCTGGCAACGGATGCCTCGCAATCTGGACAAGTCTTCGCTCTTCGTGGATAGAGGTTTGCGTGCACGGTGGGCCTGAGGGACATCGCCCGGACCACGGGGAGGTGACTCGAGCCACGGTCGCTACTACGGACTTGGAACGCGCCCGGGCCGTCCTTGCTGCTAACTACTTGCCACTACGAGTCGAGCTGCCGCGCGGGGTACGGAGCGTGGAGGTGAAGCTGAACACCGTCAGACTCAGGGCCACCACGATCGGTCATCTCCGGTTCGCGAACGAGACCCGCATTCGCACCGACATCGCCAGCGACTACCACGTGAACATGCAGCTGGCTGGGCGTTCCGTGTCCGGCATGGGATCGCGTGGTGAGGTCATCTGCGCGCCGGGCTCTGCAGCCGTCTTCTCCCCCGGCGAACCCGCGGACCTGCAGTGGTCGGAAGGCAGCTACAAGCTGTGCGTGATGCTGGATGCACTTCTTCTCCAGCAGGAGCTCGGCGCGTTGCTGGGCCACGAGCCCAAGAAACCCCTTGTGTTCGCCTCCGCCATGGCGCTCCGCGGTAGCGCCGCCAGAGTTTGGACACGCGCTCTCGCCCTGGTCGATGAGCAGACTCGGAGACAGTCCGGCCTGCTCAGCCAACCGTTGATCACCGCGCGGCTCGAGCTGCTCCTGGTGGATGCCCTGCTGCAGTGCCAACCGCACAACTACTACGACGAGTTGCGCACGTCGCCGTCCAGGCCCGCTCGCGGCTCCGTGCAGCGGGCACTCGACCTGATGCACAGCAGACCGGAGCATCCCTGGAGCAGCAGTGAGCTCGCCGCGGAAGTGGGCGTCAGTACCCGATCGCTGCAGGCCGCTCTTCACAAAGCGACGGGTATGACGCCGACGTCCCTGCTGCGCGACATACGGCTCGATCGCGCGCGTGACGACTTGATGCGAGCGGAGCCTTCCATGACGACGGTTGGCGAGATCGCGCGTCGATGGGGCTTCGCTCATCTCGGACGTTTCGCCGGCAGATACCGCGCTCGATTCGGCGTGGACCCTTCAGACACGCTCAGGAACGACAAGTAGCCGCACCGGTCGCCGTTAGACGACGCACAAGTCGACGCTGCTTGACTCGCGCAGCTGACCGATATCAAGCATGCCGTTTACGTCGAGCAGGTCACGAGGGGCCGCGCAATTGCCGGACGAGCGGGTCCGGGTGCGGTGGCGGCATCGCCACGCGCACTCGGGCATCGACGGCGAGCACGCCGTCGCTTCGACAGATGAGCGGATTCAGGTCGAGCTCGGCGATCTCCGGCACGTCGTCAACGAGTGCCGCAACGCGCACTAGCACGTCGGTGACGGCCGACCGCGGGACGTGTGGTGCGCCGCGGAAACCGTCGAGCAGCGCCCCTGAGCGCAGCCGCCCGAGCAGTCGTTGCGCGTCGCCCTCGGTCAACGGAGCGAGGCCGAACGACCGGTCACCGAGAACATCCGTGAGCACGCCTCCCGCGCCGAGCATGACCACGGGCCCGCATTGGGCGTCGTGGACCGCACCGACGATCAATTCGGTGCCCTTTCCGGCCATCGGCTGAATGATCAGCTGCTGGCCGGGGCCACCGCCAATGACGTCGAGGTCGCGGACAGCGCAGCGCAGCTGCCGTTCGTCGGCAATGCCGACCCGAACACCCCCGATGTCGGTCTTGTGCAGCCCCGGCTCGGCCAGCTTGAGCACGACCGGGTAGCCGAAGGTCGTCGCCGCGGCCACGGCATCGTCGGCGTTGTCGACCACCGCCTGCCGGGACATCGGAACCCGATACGCGGAAAGCAGCCGATGGGTCTCGTCAGCCGTGAGCCACTCGCGACCGGAGCTCAGCGCGCCTGCCGCGACCCCGCGGGCAGCAGCGCGATCGATTCCGGCCGGTGGTGTCGGCAGCTCCGGTGGCGTTTGTCGCCGCTGGGAGTAGCGGTGGGCAACGCCGAGTGCCGCGGCGGCAGCCTCCGGGAAGGTGAAGATCGGCAGCGACCATTCGGTATCGGGCAGCGCCACAATCCGGGACGGCTGCCCGACCGCGACTGCGACGACCGACTTGTCGGCGCCACCGGCGACAGCACACACCACGCCGTTGATGGCACCGGCATCCGCGATCGCGA
>JAVHVB010000230.1:0-3500 GCA_032160775.1 Pseudonocardiales bacterium
GCAGCACACCGCCGTTCGCGGTGATCGCGTACTTCGGCGGCGGCCCGGGCAGCCGCACCCGCTCCCACTGCTCCGGGATCCGCGTCGTCACGGGCACGACCAGCGCCCGCTCGGCGAGCCGCGCGTACGACCGCACGGCCGTCTCCGTCATCCAGGAGGCGTCCTTGTGCTCGTGCCGTTCCACCGCGACGAGTGAGCGTTTCGTGTCGCCGTGTGCCTCCAGCGCGCCGCGCGAGTAGATCAACGTGCGATCGAGGTCGGTGGCACAGAGCACCGTCATCGCGCTAGCCGCCCGTCCGCCCCGGTGGCACCACGGGTGTACCGCGGGTGGATCAGACCCACGCAGCTGAAGGTGAGTCCCTCGACCTCGTCGAGCGGCACCCCCCGCCGGTCGGCCAGCAGCCGGACATGATCGAGCTCGGCGCCGGCGCCGGTCCGCGCGAGGACCCGCCAGGGAACGCGGCGCAGGAGCACGCGCGTGGTCTCGCCGACGCCGGGCTTGACCAGATTGATGTCGCCGATCCCGTACTGCTCGCACAGCGCCTCGACCTCGCGCCAGCCAGACCACGTCGGCGTCCGGTCGGCGGCCTGCGCGAGGGGCCACTGCCTGGCCACCTCGGCCGCGACGTCCGGGAACTGCTCGGCGATCGAGTCGAGGAACCGGCCGGACACGTCCGCCGTGGCCAGCTCGCGGTAGAACTTGGCGCCGTGGAACTGGCCCGGCCGCAGCAACCCGGGGTTGAGCACGGTGCGGGAGACGAGGCCGGACACCGTCGAGTTGAGGCAGGCCGAGGGCACCAGGAAGTCGTCCCGGGTGCCGTAGGTGCTCACGCAGTGTCCCGGGTCGGCGAGCACGGCGATGTCGGCCGAGAACGCCGTGCCGAGTTCGGCGTTCGCGGCAGCCACGGCGGCGGCCAGCTCGCGGGCGATCGCCCCTTTGCCGGTCCAGCCGTCGACGAACACCACCTGACCCGGGTCGTGCCGCGCCGCCAGGAAGCGCAGCGCCTGGGCGTCGATGCCGCGACCGCGGACGATGCTCACCGCGTAGTGCGACAGCTCGGTGCCGTGCGCGAACTCGGCCCAGCGGCGCATCAGGATGCCGACCGGCGTGCCGGCCCGCGCCAGTGACGCGAGCACCGGAGCAGGCCCACGCTCGGCCAGCACCAGCTCGGTGACCACGCCGACCGCGGTCGCGATCCGGCCGGCGGCCTCGGCCAGGGCCTGTTCGAACAGCCGCTGGTAGTCGGCGTCGGGCTGGAACTCGATCGGCAGCGACTCGGCGTAGTGCGCGCCGCCGGACTGGATCGCTTCCTCCCGCTCCTCCACCGGGGCCTCGAGCGCGACGCCGGACAGATCGGTGAGCAACCACGCGACCTCCTCGGCGCGGTAGCTGCCGAACTGCGGCCCGTAGAGCGGGCTCGCGGGCCGGTGGCAGGGCAGCGTCACGAGGTGCACCCGCGCGGTGCGGGTACGCAGCCGCGCGAGCAGCCCGGACCGCAGCTCTTCGGTGTCCGCGTCGGCGTCGACGACGAGCACGACGTCGGTGAACTGGCCGGCCACGTTGTAGGCGAACCGGGGCCCCGGGCCGTCCTGGGTCGAGTCGGTGGACGGAAACGTCAGCGCGCTGCGGATCGGGTAACCCGGCTGATCGAGCGCGAGCACCGGCGACCGGGTCGTCGAGGAGACACGGACCGCCGGTCCGTGACCGGCGAGTGCCTCGGCGATCAGGGTCGGCGCGTACATCAGCTCCTCGGTGCCGAGCACCAACACCCGATCGCCGCAGCCCGGCGCAACAGCCGCGCCGACCTGCGCGGCGGCGTGCTGAGCCGCTCGCACCTCCGCCGGCCCGAAGCCGTGCCGCCCGCTCTCCCGGATCCCGTCCGGCCACACGCCGCGGTACTCGATCAGCTCGCCGGACGGGCCGTCTGGTGCGTCCTCGCCCACCGCCTCGGTGGCCGCGACAACGGCGGCCGCCCGGGCGGGAAAGTTGGCCGGCCAGGACACCGCTCCGCGCGCGAGGCTGACGAGTGCCAGGTCTAGCCCGTGTCTTTTGGCGAAGTCGTCCATCGCCGCGACGTCCTGCTCGGTGCGCAGGTCGACGAGCGACGCCACGATGCACCGCGTGCGCGGCGCGCGGGCCTGCAGCGCGGCAATCGTGTTCAGCGCGGTGCGGCCGGTCGAGATCTCGTCGTCGACGAGCACCAGCACCTCGCCGGCCGCCAGGGCCGCCGGATCCTCGGGCAGCAGCCGGTGCGTCGTCGCGTGGCTGTGCTCCTCCTCGAACCGGACGGCGGCCGGGCAGCCGGCAACCGCGCGCCGGGTGGAGTGCAGATAGTCGGCGCCCAGAGCCTCAGCGACGCAATGCCCGAGGCCGGTGGCCGTCTCGGCGAACCCGATCACCAGGGCGGACCGGCCGTCGAGCGCCTTGCCGACCAGCCGGCCGAGTTCGAGGCCGGCGGCGCGGACGAGCCGGGGGTCGGCCGGGATGTGCTTGCCGAGCACGGTCGACACGAGCAGGTGCGCGCGGCGGGGGTTGCGGCGCAATGCCAGCTGCACCAGATCACCCAGCGCCGCATCCCCGTCCAGCCGTACGCCCAGCTGCTCTCCCAGCCAGCCAGAGGTCACTGAAGCAGCCCGGCGCCGAGCAGGTCGACGAAGGACACGCCGTCGCGGGCGACGCCGAACGCGTCGGCGCGGAGCATGGTGCGCCTGGCCCAGGCCGTGTGCGGCTTGCTCTCGTTCATCTTGTTGCCGAAACTCGATGCCGCGGCGCCGCCGGCCGCGTTGGTCGCCAGCACGTCACACGCGTCCGCGTACTCCTCGTAGGCGACCACCGAGAGCGCGTGCACCGCGGCGACGTGCGTCGGATGGATCACCGTCTTGCCGATCAGGCCGTTGGCCCGGTCCAGCACGACCTCGCGGATCAGCCCGTCGAGGTCGGCGGCGATCAGCCGGGTGCGCAGGGCGCGCTCCTCGTGTGCGACGAACGGGGACTCGCGCAGCTGCGGTTTGAACATCCGCTCCTGCGCCGAGTAGTACTCCCACACCGGTCCCGCGACGACATAGCCGCCGCCACCTGCCCGACCGAAGACGTTCATCACCGCGGAGATCACGTCGGCGACGACCCGCACGTCCCAGACGGTGAAGTCCCGCCCCCGGCGCAGTCCGTACGCGCCGGACAGGTCCGTCGCGCCGATCCGGACCGCAGGCACGTGGTCGCGGTACTTGTCGATGAGCCTGCGGGCGGCGAGCAGGCTGCTGATTCGTGTCTCGACATAGCCGATATCCACCGACTCCAGCACGGGCATGACCAGCAACCGCCGACCGATCCGATCGCTGGCCGCCGCGACCTCGTCGAGGTACGCCGGGCCGGACTCCTCGCTGAACTTCGGGACGACGAAGCCGGTGAGCAGGCCGACATCCGGCCCGAGGCCGTCGACAAGCATCGGGATCTGTTCGGCGGCACGGACCCGGACGAACACGAGTGGGGCAGGCACTTT
>JAVHVB010000231.1:0-11352 GCA_032160775.1 Pseudonocardiales bacterium
CCGTTCGAGGCGGCGCCGGCGGTGTCGTCGCCGGTGTGCACCTGGACCGCGCCGCGTGCCAGTCGCCCGGCAACCACGCCGGCAGCGAGGGCGCCGATCAAGAACGTTCCCGGGCGCTGCCGAGCGAAGTCGCGGACCTCGCCCAGGATCTGCGTGGGTTCCCGCGAATCCAGCCAATCCGCCAGCGTCGATGTGTGCTGCTGGGCGCGGCTCGCCAGCTCGGTCGCAATCCCGGACTCATCACTGCTGCGGCTCATCCGGTCCAGTTCGCCGCTGAGATTGCGGAGGTTGTCCACCAGCGCGCGATGCTGTTGGGTGGCCTGGCCGGCCAGCTGGCTGCGCGCCTCACCGGCCAGATCGCGGGCCTGCCGGACCGCCTCGTCCTTGACCTCAACGGCCCGCTCCGTCGCGGACTGGGCCACTTCACCGACCGCCTGCTTGCCCTGCTCGGCCGCCTGCGCGGCGTGGTCGGTCATCGATCCGGACTGGTCCGGGTCGCTCTGGTCGCCGTAACCGCTCTGCGCACCGTGTGCCGGCGGCGTGTCCTGCGTGTACTGCGGATAGCTCATCGATCCTCCAAGCGGACTTGGTAGAGCGCGGCCGGAACACGGGAGCCCGTGCTGAGTCCAGCTCACCGCCGCCTGTTGGACGTATCGCCTACCTCTTCGTCGCCTACCCCAATCGGCCGTCGGGGCTAACGTCGTTGACCAAATCCGGCAGGACGAGGCCATCGGCGATCCAGTACAGCTCGGCGAGGCGACAGCGCCGCGACGTTGACGCCGATGGTCCGCACTGCCGTCGGCGCGCCGGGCGAGGCGGCGGTGGTGGGGTCTGTGGTTGCGCGGGTGGCGCCGCCGGTACGGGATTCGAGGTCCTGAAGCTGCCGCCCGAGCTGCGCGCGTCGGGTGTCGGGGTGGCCCGCGCCGGTCGACCACTCGCCGACCGCGTCGTCGCCGCGTTTTCAGTAGTCATTGTGGACGTCCTCTGGGTTGAGTGATTCTCGCCGCGGAGTCCGTCGCCAGGACAACGCCGTCGAACACCTTGACGATCACAGCGACAGTCACATCTGCTCCCATGCGTGCGCGCCAGAAACCGCGCGGCGGGACGTCTTCGTCATCCTCGGACGCTACGAATGGCCCGACTGCTGCGCCAGGACCGCAGCCGCGCTGTGGATATTCAGTGAAAGGATTCAGGCGGACCCCGGCGGGTTGGTGGAGTTGGCCCTCTCTGGCCCGCCGGGGTCCGCGCTTTGACTATTTGTCGCGGAGCCGCCACCAGACGATGGCGAGCACTACGAACGTCGTTGCTCCCAGCGTGATCGGCAACCAAATCGGCCGTTCCGGAAGCAACCAGGCGCCGAAGACCGCGAACGCCGTCGTCAGCCATTCGATCACCTGCCGCCTGCGCGGCGAGACGTTGTTCGCCATGGCTGCTAGTTGTGGAACGGGTTGCCTGTGCAGCCGCCGACTCCGGCGACGATCCAGCCCTCAGGGGTGATGTTGAGCGGGCCGAAACCCGACTCGAGGACCGCAGTGATCCCGGCACCGGCCAGCTTGAAGTTCACGCCCGCTTCCGTACCGGTCATGCAGCTGACGAGCCGGTCGGTGATCGACAGGGCGTCGGGGTTCCAGGGGTGCCAGTTGTCGTCCCAGGGCGAAATGATCGCCCCCCAGTTCCAGGTGCTTGCGTCATTCCAACACGAATCGCCGCTGAAGAAATCGAACTCCCACGGCCAGCAGAAGCCGCTGCGGCGCTTCTGTGCGAACCCGGCCGAGGACGCCTGCATCGGTGATGTCGGCTGGTGGTTCGTGTAGTCGAGGGTGGCGCGGTACCAGTTGCACTCCGGGCACCCCTTGACGATGCCGGTGATGGTCACCTTCCCGTAGCCGGTGCGCCGGCTCGGCCCGAACGACATGCCGATCGTGTTGTTGCGCACCCAGGCAAGCGTGGCGTGCACGTACACCGTGTCGCCCCTCGCAGCGGCGGCGGTTGTGATCGGGGCCGCCGTCGGCACGGCGTCGGCTCGCGGTGTCGGCGCGCCGACTGCTGACGGCACGGTCAGCCCCGCTGTCAGTGCGAGCGTGGCGATGATCGCCAGTGCACTTCGTTTCATGAGAGTTGGCCCTCTCTGTCGGTGGAAAAGGGTTGCAGAACGTCTGTGCAGACGTCAGACAATGTGCCCAGACCATACGGACCGGGTGCGACGGTCCGCTAGGACGTCGGATCAGCTGTGGATAACTCGCCGGGACGGCGCGGCTAGCGCGGGGTCAGGACGCAGAATTCGTGGCCGTCGGGGTCGGCCAGCACCGTCCAGCCGACGTCGCCCTGGCCGATGTCGATGTGCGTCGCGCCGAGGGCGAGCAGGCGGTCGACCTCGGCCTGCTGATCGCCGTCCGGCGGCGGCGCGAGGTCGAAGTGCAGCCGGTACTTGCCGGTCTTCGGCTTCAGCGGCGGACCGCCCCAGGTGACCTTCGGGCCGCCGTGCGGCGAGCGGATCGCGGTCTCCTGGTCCTGATCCCAGACCAGCGGCCAGCCCAGTGCCTCGCTCCAGAAATAACCGACCTCCTGGGAGCCGTCGCCCGCGAGGGCACCGACGAACCCGCACTCGGCCAGGAAGTCGTTGCCCGGCTCGATCACGCAGAACTCGTTGCCCTCCGCGTCGGCAAGGACGACGTGTCCCTCGTCCGGCCGTTGCCCGACGTCGATGTGCCAGCCACCGAGTTCGAGCGCCCGGTCCACCGTCTGCTGCTGGGCCTCGAGGGACGTGCTGGTCAGGTCGAAATGCATCTGGTTCTGCCCGGTCTTCGGCTCCCGCGTCGCGACGAAGCGCAGCCGGAACCCGGTGTCGTCTGTCGGCGTGATCGCGGCACCGTGGGGGTCGTGCGCGAGATCCCAGCCGAGCAGGCCCGCCCAGAAGAGCGCGAGACGAGCCGGGTCGCGTGCGTCGAAGGCGAGCGCGAGAAGCCGAAGCGTCATCCGCTCCTCGTCGTGCGGTGCAGGTTCTCCTTCGTCGACGCACCTGGCGTCGCATCGGCGATCATCGCTCCGGGGGTGGACGGGTCGAGCACGCCCTGTTCGAGCCAGGTGTGCTGACCGGCCAGCACCGCGCGGGCGAGCTCACGGTCGGTGTCGTCGCTGTTGGTCCACAGGCGATCGAAGAGCGCTTCCGCACGCAACCGTGCCTGCTCGCAGAACGCGTCGGCGAGCTGCCGGGCGTCCTCGGCGCGCTCCGGCTCGTCGACCCGGATCATCTCGGCGCGTACGCACGCCGCGCTCATCGCGTACAACTCGGCGCCGATGTCGACCAGGCGGCCGAGGTAACGCTGGTGCTGCTCCATCCGGCCCTGCCAGCGGGCCATCCCGTAGAAGGTCTGCCGGGCCAGCCGGCGGGCGGCGCGCTCGACGTAGCGCAGGTGCCGGGCCAGCGGGCCGAACTCCGCGAACCCGTTCGGCAGCTGCCCGCGGCCGGTGACGAGCGTCGGCAGCCAGCGGCCGTATAAGGCCCCGGCGCTCGCCCCGGCCGTCGCCTTCGCCTTGAGTTCGGCCGTGGGGTCGATGATGTCGCCGGCGAGGGACAGATGGGCGTCGACCGCTTCGCGCGCGATCATCAGGTGCATGATCTCCGTCGATCCCTCGAAGATCCGGTTGATCCGGAGATCACGGAGAACCTGCTCCGCGGGCACGCCGCGCTCGCCGCGTGCCGCTAGGGAGGCCGCGGTCTCGTAGCCGCGACCGCCGCGGACCTGCACGAGTTCGTCGCCGACCAGCCACGCCAGTTCGGACGCGTACAGCTTGGCCAGCGCCGCCTCGATGCGGATGTCGTGCGCGCCGGCGTCGGCGAGATCGCTCGACAGGTCGACGACGGCCTCCAGGCCGAACGCCGTCGCGGCCATGAAGGCGATCTTGCCGGCGACCGCCTCGTGCTCGCCGACCGGTCGGCCCCACTGCACCCGCTCCGCGGCCCACTCGCGCGCCGCCAGCACGCACCACTTGGTCGCCCCGGCGCAGATGGCCGGCAGCGACAACCGTCCGGTGTTCAGCGTGCTCAGCGCGATCTTCAGTCCCTGCCCCTCCTTGCCGATGCGGTTCGCCGCCGGCACCCGCACCTGGTGCATCCGGGTGACGCCGTTCTCGATGCCGCGCAGCCCCAGGAAGGCGTTGCGGTTCTCGACCGTGATGCCCGGGCTGTTGCCCTCGACCACGAACGCCGTGATGCCGCCGCGCCGGCCCTCGGCCGGCGGCACGGTCGCCATGACGACAAGCAGATCGGCGACGACGCCGTTGGTCGTCCAGAGCTTGACGCCGTCGAGCACGTAGTCGTCGCCGTCCGGGGTCGCCGTGCAATGCAGCCGCGCCGGGTCGCTGCCGACGTCCGGCTCGGTGAGCAGGAACGCGCTGATCTCGCCGCGCGCGCAGCGGGGAAGGAACTCCTTCTTCTGCGCCTCGGTGCCGAACATCTTCAACGGCTGTGGGACGCCGATGGACTGGTGCGCGGACAGCAGCGCTCCGAGCGACGCGTTGACCGAGCCGACGAGCATGAGCGCCTTGTTGTAGTAGCGCTGGGTCAGCCCCAGGCCGCCGTACTCGCGGTCGATCTTCATGCCGAACGCGCCGATGTCGGCCAGCCCGCGCACTACCTCGTCGGGGATCAAGGCATCGCGCTCGATCACCGCCGGGTCGATCTGCTCGGTGCAGAATGTCTCGAGTTCAGCAAGGAACTTCTCGCCCCGCTCCCGCGCCTCGTCGTCCGGTCGCGGGTGCGGGTGAATGAGGTCGAGCCGCAGCCGGCCGAGGAACAATTCCTTGCCGAAGCTGGGCTGGTCCCACGTCGTCTGCCGCGCCTCTTCGGCAACCTGCCGGGCGCGCTCTTCGGTGACCTGCTCGCCCTTGCCAGTTTGCTGTTCGGTAGCCGTCATCGCCAACACCTTCCGTGGGCCGAGTCCTGCGGCGTTCGACTCCAATCTTGTCGTCGCGCACATTCCGGTCAACCGGGGCGCTGTTAGGTTCGCGCCATGACCGCCCGCCGGCCGCTCGTCCTGCTGGCGCCGTACCCGCAACGACGAGAGCTCGTCTTCGCCGACGACGTGTGGACCGAGTTCACCGCCGCGTTCGATGTCGTCGAGGTCGAGTCGGCGGATTCGCGCTTCGACGAGCTGCTTCAGGACGCGTTCGCGGTCGTCGGGCAGCCCGACCTGCCGGCCGAGCGCATCCGGGCCGCGCGGAACCTCAAGGCCATCTGCAACGTCGAGGGCAACTTCTTCGCGAACGTCGACTACGCGGCGTGCTCGGCCCGCGGCGTGTACGTGCTCGGCTGCGGCCCGGCGTACGCACAGCCGGTCGCCGAGTTCGCGCTCGGGCTCGCCCTGGACCTCGCCCGCGGCATCAGCGCGGGCGACCGGGCCTTCCGGGCCGGCACCGAGCGCTACACCGAAGCGGGCAATGCCGGTTCGGTCCTGCTGCGGCACGCGGACGTCGGACTCATCGGTGTGGGCAGCGTCGGCCGGGCGCTACTGCCCCTGCTGCGCGCCTTCGATGTTCGGATCCGGGCCTACGACCCGTGGCTGCCCGATCGCGCGCTGGCCGACCTCGGCGTCGAACCGGCCGGGCTGGACGAACTGCTGCGCGGCAGCACCTTCGTCTTCGTGCTGGCCAGCGCGACCTCGGAGAACGCCCATCTTCTCGACGGCGCGAAGCTCTCGCTCATCCCGGACGGCGGCCGGCTGATCCTGGTCAGCCGGGCTGCGGTACTCGACTTCGCCGCGCTGTACGAGCGGATCGCGGCCGGGCGTCTGTGCGCTGCTGTCGACGTCTGGCCCGCCGAGCCGCTGCCCGCGGACGACCCGGCCCGGGCACTCGACGGACTGGTGCTTTCCGCGCACCGGGCCGGTGCGCTCGCCGTTGCGTTCCGGACGATCGGCGAGATGGTGCTCGACGACCTCGTCCAGATCGCGTCCGGGCTGCCTCCGGTACGGATGCAGCAGGCGTCCCGCGAGCTGGTGACCCGCTACCGCAACCGCCCGGTGGTCCGCTGATCGGCGAGGACGGCCTGCGCCGGGTTCTTGCCGTTGGCCTGGAAGATGTGGAGGGCTAGCGGCCCGGCTGCGGTGCGATGATCGCCGCATGACCGCAGCGCACGGCACTCACGACTTCGTCGACGACCCGCGCAACGCCGAGATCCTCATCTCGGTGAACGGCGACCTGGTTCCGCGCGCGCAGGCGGTGGTCAGCGTGTTCGACGCCGGCTTCGTGCTCGGCGACGGCGTGTGGGAGGGCCTGCGCGTGCACGGCGGGCATCCGGTGTTTCTCGAGCGGCATCTCGACAGGCTGTGGGAGGGCGCCGCGGCCATCGCGCTCGACCTCGGGCTGTCCCGTGCCGAGCTGACCGACCAGATCTACCGCACGCTCGAGGGGAACGGGATGACCGGGGACGGCGTGCACATCCGGCTGATGGTGACCCGTGGACCGAAGTCGACGCCGTACCAGGACCCGCGGATGACGGCCGGGCCGCCGACCGTGGTCGTGATCGCCGAGTACAAGGACCCGTTGCCGAGCACGGTCACCGAGGGGCTGTCGTTGTTCACCGTCCACGTGCGCCGCTCGGCGCCGGACATGCTCGACCCGAAGCTGAACGCGCACAGCAAGCTCACCGACATCACCGCGTGCATCCAGGCCTACACGGCCGGGGCGGACGAGGCGCTGATGCTCGATCCGCACGGCTTCGTCGCCACCTGCAACTCGACCCACTTCTTCGTCGTGCGCGGCGACGAGGTGTGGACGTCCACCGGCATGTACTGCCTCGGCGGGATCACTCGGGCCAACGTCCTGGCCGTCTGCGCGCGGGCCGGCATCCCCACCCAGCAGCGCAGCTTCAGCCTCACCGAGGTCTACAGCGCGGACGAGGCGTTCGTCACCGGCACCTTCGCCGGCGTCGTCCCGGTGCACACCGTCGACGGCCGGCGGATCGGCTCCGGCCGGCGCGGGCCGATGGTCGAGCGGTTGCAGACGCTGTACCAGGAGCTCGTGCGCGCCGACGCGGCCGGCCGCACGGCGCGATGACCGCACGCGGCGTGCGGCTGGCGATGTGGTCCGGGCCGCGGAACATCTCGACCGCGCTGATGCGTGCCTGGGAGAACCGCGCCGACTGCCGGGTCGTGGACGAGCCGTTGTACGCCTACTACCTGGCCGAGACCGGGTTGGACCATCCCGGCCGGGACGAGGTCATCGCCGCAGGGGACACGTCCTGGCCGGCCGTCGTCGCCGAGCTGACCGCGCCGGTGGACGGCATCTACTACCAGAAACACATGACGCACCACCTGATCCCGCAGCTGCCGCGCGACTGGATCCCGGCGCTGACCAACGTGCTGCTGATCCGCGATCCGGCCGAGGTCGTCGCCTCGTACGTGCGGTCCAGGGCGAACGTGGACCTCGCCGACATCGGCGTCGTCCAGCAGGCCGAGCTGTACGACCAGCTCGGCGGCGAGGTGCCGGTGATCGACAGCGCGGACTTCCTCGCCGACCCGGAGGCCCACTTGCGCTGGTTGTGCTCCTACGTCGGGGTCGAGTTCACCGACGCCATGCTGCGCTGGCCGGCCGGGCCGCGCGACTCGGACGGGGTGTGGGCGCGGTACTGGTACGACGCGGTGGTGGCCTCGACCGGCTTCGAGCCCTATCGACCGCGGCCGGTGTCGCTCGACGGGGCTGCGGCGCGGGTCGCCGAACTGGCCCGTCCCTACTACGAGCGGCTGCACGCCGCGCGCAGCGTGTTGTGAATCGGGTCGACGGGAGGTCGCAGTGGCGTTCAAGCGGATGATCTCGGTCGTGGGTTGCCACGCGGAGGGCGAGGTCGGCGACGTGATCGTCGGCGGCGTGCTCCCGCCGGCCGGTGCGACGATGTTCGAGAAGAAGCTGACGATGGAGCGCGAGCACGACCACATCCGCAAGCTGCTGCTGTGCGAGCCGCGCGGCAGCGTCGCCCGGCACGTGAACCTGATCGTCCCGCCGACCCGGCCCGACTGCGACGCGGGCGTGATCATCATGGAACCCACCGAGTACCCCGCGATGTCCGGCTCGAACACGATCGCGAGTGTGACGGTGCTGCTCGAAACCGGGATCGTGCCGATGACCGAACCCGAGACGGTCGTCCGGCTGGACATGCCGGGCGGCCTGGTGATCGCCACCGCCACCTGCCGCGACGGCAAGTGCGAGTCGGTCGAGTTCGAGAACGTCCCGAGCTTCGTGTACCAGCTCGACGCCGAGCTCCAGGTCGACGGTCTCGGCAGCCTGCGCGCCGACATCGCCTACGGCGGGATGAACTACGCCATCGTCGACGCGGCGGCCCTCGGCCTACAGGTGGACGCCTCCGAGGCGCGCGAGCTCGCCGAGCTCGCCGACCGGATCCGGGTCGCCGCGCGCAGCCAGCTGGAGATCGTGCATCCCGACAACCCCGGCATCCGGGACGTGACGATGGTGCAGTTCGCCGGCCCCTACCGAGGCCCAGGCGAGGTCACCCGGAACAGCTGCGTCATCGCGCCGGGCCGCTCCGACCGCAGTCCGACCGGCACCGGCACGTCGGCGCGGATGGCGGTGCTGCACGCGCGCGGCCAGATGGCGGTGGGCGACACGCTGGTGCACAGCTCGATCATCGGCTCGACGTTCGTCGGCACGATCAAGGCCGAGACGTCGATCGGCGACGTACCGGCGATCGTCCCGACCGTTCGCGGCAGCGCCTGGATCACCGGCTTCCACAACTACGTGCTCGACACGAAGGACCCGTTCCCGACCGGCTACGTCGTCGCCGACACCTGGGGAGTCACCGGATCACTCACGCAGTGAGCGGTCTTCGGCTTTTCGAGGGCCTGGTCTGCGCCTAGATTTCAGACGTGAGTGGCGCGTTGGCGACAGCGATCGACGATTTCGTCGCGCGCGTTCCGGAACACTCCTGTGCCCTCGCGATCGAAGGCCCGCCAGGCATCGGCAAGACGCACCACTGGACGGGTGTGGTCGAGGACGCCGTCCAGCGTGGCTGGCGGCTCTTGCTCGCGGGTCCGGGCGAGGGCGAGTCCCGAACCGGCGGTCTCGGACTGGTCGATCTGCTGTCCGGCGTCACCGACGACGAGATCGCGGCACTGCCGGCCCCTCAACGGCAGGCCCTGTCTGCGGCGCTGCTGCGTACCGCCCCGCCCGCGGGGCACGCGGCCGCCGCGCAGATCGTTGCGGTGGCGGTGACGACGCTGGTCGGCATGCTCGCCGCCGCAGCACCGGTGCTGATCGCGATCGATGATCTGCAGTGGCTGGACGCCACGACGACGTCAGCGCTCGCGTTTCTCGCCCGGCGCCTGCCGCCCAGCAATGTCGGCATCGCGATGACGCGACGGGCGCCGGCCGTCGAGCCGTCGTTGCTCGTGGCGCTCGACGCCGGCTGGGCACTGCGCCGGGTCGAGGTGCCGCCCCTCGACGAGGGCGAGATCGCCGCCGTCGTACGTGACCGGATCAACTTCCCGGTACCCGCGTCCGTGCTGGCACGAGCAGCCGCGGCCAGCGGAGGCAACCCGTTCTACGCCATCGAGCTCGCGCACGTCTGGGCGAGCGAGACCGGGGAGTTCATCAGCACGCTGAGCGCACCGCAAACCCTGCAAGCGCTGGTCGACGCGCGTTTGCGCACCCTGCCTGAGGAGTGCCGGCTGGCACTCGCGACCGCTTCCGCGATCGGCCGAGCGAGAATCGCGGACCTGGCGGCGCTCGGACTGGCCGATGCGCTGGCCCCCGCTGAACGGGCCGGCGTCGTCGCCGTCCAGCGGGACACCGTGCGCTTCACCCATCCGCTGCTGGCCGCGGCTGCCTACGACGAACTCGCCGCCGCCGAACGATCGCTCGTCCACCTGCGCATTGCCGGTGTCGTCACCGACGCCGAACAGCGCGCACGCCACCTCGCGCTGGGATCGGCAACGGCCGATGAAGGCGTCGCTGTATTGCTCGACGACGTGTGCCGTCGGGCGGAGTACCGCGCCGACATCAACGCGGCGGTCGACGCCGCGAGGCTTGCGGTGAGCATGACGCCTGCCGGTCGCCCGGTCCCGGAGCGGCGCTTCACGGTCGGCCGGCTGCTCCACAAGGTCGGCGAGGTGCAGGCTGCGCAAGCCGAACTGGACGAGCTGACGGGGCCGGAGATACCGAGGCGGACGCGCGTACGCGCGTTGACGCTGCTGTGCGAGCTCGCGTTCGCCACGACCTCGCACAGCGCCGCGGAGGCATACGGCCGGGCCGCTGTGCAGACGGCCGTACCCGGCGAGGACGACGATCTGCTCGTCGACGCGCACCTCTACCTCGCGCAGGTATTGCAGGCGACAACGGACGTGCGGACGCACGCCCACCGAGCACTGGAGCTGATCGAGGCCGGAGCGCATCCCAACCCGGCAAGCCACGCGTACGCGATCGCGCTGCTCGCCGCCCTGGACATCTTCGCCGGCGATCCGTTCCAGGCCGAGCCGTTCGAGCGCGCGCTGGCCGTGGAGGAAGCGGGCGGGGTGCTCGCCGAGGACTCCATGATGGGGTACTACCTGGCGGTCCTGGCGTACTGCGATCAGCTCGAGGCCGGGTTCGAACTGGCGGACCGGTGGGCGCGCCGATGTGACGACGAGGGTTGTGAGAGCCAGCAGCCCTTCATCCTGATGTGGCGGTCGTACCTGTTGCTGAGGGCGGGCCAACTCGATGAGGCCGACGGGGTGATCGCGCAACACATCGTCCTGGCCGAGCGACTGCGGCAGGAGTACAACGTTCGCTTCGGGCGCGCCAATCTGGGCCGGCTGGCCGTCCTGCGCGGCGATCTTGCGGCTGCCCGCGAGATCGGCGAGTCGTTGGCAACCAGCGCCGCCGGCATGGGCGCCGTCCAACTCGAAATCAGCGGTCTGCGGCTCGCCGGTGAGGCCGCGTTGTACGACGGCGACAGCGCGACAGCGATCGATCACCTGCGTCGGGTTGACCGGTTGCGGGACACGGGACGCAATGAGCTCTACTCCGTCAGCCATCAGGCGCAGCTCGCCGAGGGGCTGGCCGCCGCCGGCCGGCTCGACGAGGCCGACAGGGTGTTGGCCGGCTTCGGCGTCGCGATGGACCAGGCCGACAGCGCGCCGGGGCGAGCCGTCACAGCCCGCTGTCGTGGCGTCCTCGCGGCCGCGCGAGGCGAGGACGTCGCAGCGCTCGAGTTCCTCGACGTCGCCCTCAGCGCGTACGAAGGGCAGGTCCAGCTCCCGTTCGAGCGGGCTCGGACGCTACTGCTCAAGGGCCAGCTGTTGCGGCGCCTGCGGCGCAAGGCGAATGCCAAGGCGGTGCTCACCGCGAGCCGCGATGCCTTCG
>JAVHVB010000232.1:0-15080 GCA_032160775.1 Pseudonocardiales bacterium
CGGCTTCGAGGATCACTCGCCGTCGGGGTACGGCCTCAGCGGCGAGATCCTCGTGGAGATCGTCCTCACCGCGATCTTCCTGTACGTGATCATCGGCTCGACCGACGTGCGCGCACCGGCCGGCTTCGCCGGGGTCGCGATCGGCTTCACCCTGGTGATCATCCACCTGGTCTCGATCCCGGTGTCGAACACGTCGGTGAACCCGGCGCGCTCGACCGGCCCGGCGATCATGCAGCACGGCTGGGCGCTCGGGCAGCTGTGGGTGTTCTGGCTGGCGCCGATCACCGGGGCGGTGATCGCCGGAATCTCCTACCGGTTCATCGTCGGTGAGCGGATGGAGTCACCCGCCGAGCCGCTCGCCGCGACCGGCCCCGGCTAACCCCCGACTTGTCCGCCCTCAGGTACGTGCACACGTCACGAGGGCGGACAACTCGCGGTGTTCAGGCCTCCGGGGGTTCGAACTTCGAGGTGCGGGTCAGCCCGGCGGCGCGGCCCTTCGCGGCGACGACGAGCGCCATCTTGCGCGACGCCTCGTCGATCATCTCGTCGCCGAGCATCGCCGAGCCCTTGGCCCCGCCCGCCTCGGACGTGACGTACTCATAGGCGTCGAGGATCAACTCGGCGTGGTCGTAGTCCTCCTGCGAGGGCGCGTACACCTCGTTCGCGATGCCGACCTGGTCCGGGTGCAGCACCCACTTGCCGTCGAAGCCGAGTGCGGCGCTGCGAGCGGCGACCCGGCGGAAGCCGTCGGCGTCGCGGATCTGCAGGTACGGCCCGTCGATCGCCTGCTTGTTGTTCGCCCGCGCCGCCATCAGGATCGACATCAGGATGTGGTGGTAGGCATCGCCAACGTCGTAGCCCGGCGGTTGCTCGCCGACGACGAGGGACTTCATGTTGATGGACGCCATGAAGTCGGCCGGCCCGAAGATGATCGTCTCGACCCGGGGACTCGCTTTCGCGATGGCGTCGACGGCGATGAGTCCCTGCGCGTTCTCGATCTGCGCCTCGATACCGATCTTGCCGACCTCGAAGCCCATGGTCTTCTCGATCTGGGTCAGCAGGATGTCGAGGGCCACCACCTGGTCAGCGCTCTGGACCTTCGGCAGCATGATGCAGTCCAGGTTCGGCCCGGCGCCCTCGACGACCTCGACGACGTCGCGGTAGGTCCAGTGCGTCGTCCAGTCGTTCACCCGGACGACCCGGATCTTGTCGCCCCACCCGCCCTCGTTGAGCGCGGCGACGATGTTCTTGCGGGCACCTGGCTTGGCCAGCGGGGCACAGGCGTCCTCGAGGTCGAGGAACACCTGGTCGGCGGGCAGCCCCTTCGCCTTCTCGAGGAAGCGCGGGTTGCTGCCGGGCACGGCGAGGCACGAACGGCGGGGACGAAGCGTTTCGGTCACCCGCGAAGCATGCCCAGCCAAGACCGCCGTAGCCAAACCGGTGTGGCCAACGTGACGCCGAGCAGTTCGCCGACCTGACTGTCGTACACGGCGGGAAATCCGCGCTGATCCATTTCTACATCGACCAGAACCCGTCCAAGTGCCGCGCCCAGGCGTGGGTGACCACCGCTCCCTGACGGCGAGGTCGTCGGGTGGCGACTAACCTGCTGACGTGAGCTTCGCGCGGGGTCGGGCATGACCGGCGCGGGCCGGATCTTCCTGGCCCGACTCGCCGGCATCGCTGTGTTCGACCCGGGCGGCGACCAGATCGGCAAGGTCCGCGACGCGGTCACCATGCTGCGCGCCGACCGGCAGCCCCCGCGGGTGCTCGGCATCGTCGTGGAGCTGCCGCACCGGCACCGGATCTTCGTCCCGATGGGCCGCGTCACCCGGATCGAGCCGGACCAGGTCGTGCTGTCGTCCGGCACGGTGAACATGAAGCGGTTCGAGCGCCGGCCGACCGAGGTGCTCGTCCTCGCCGAACTGCTCGACCGGACGGTCACCGTGCGCGAATCGGGCCAGCGGACGACGATCGTCGACGCCGCGATCGAGCGCAACCGCAACCGCGATTGGGCCCTCGCCCGGCTCGCGGTGCGCACGATCGCCAGCGGCCGGATCCGCCGGCGCGGCCAGCTGTACCAGGTCGCGTGGGACGAGGTCGACGGGCTCGCGCTGCCCGAGGCGCACCAGGGCACCGACGCGGTGCTCTCGGTGCTCGCCGACATGCGCGCCGCCGACGTCGCCGCCGCGCTCAAGGACATGACCGACAAACGCCGCCTCGAAGTGGCCGCCGCGCTGGACGACGAACGGTTGGCCGACGTACTGCAGGAACTCGAGGAAGAGGATCAGGTCGACCTGCTGCGCTCCCTGGACGACGAGCGCGCGGCCGACGTCCTCGAGGCGATGGACGACGACGACGCCGCCGACCTGCTCGGCGAGATGCCGGCCGCCGACCAGAATCGGCTGCTCGAGCTGATGGAGCCGGAAGAAGCCGCGCCGGTGCGCCGGCTGATGACCTACGGCGACCACACCGCAGGCGGGCTGATGACCTCCGAGCCGGTGATCATGCTGCCGGACGCGACGGTCGCCGAGGCGCTGGCGCGGGTGCGCAACCCGGAGCTCTCCCCGGCGCTCGCCGCGCAGGTTTATGTCGTGCGCCCGCCGCAAGCCACCCCGACCGGCCGGTTCCTCGGCACCGCGCACATCCAGCGGCTGCTGCGCGAACCGCCGTCGGCGCTGGTGAGTGGGCTGGTCGAAGACACCGGCGCGCTTCGGCCGGAGACGCCACTGCACGACCTCACCCGGCATCTGGCGACCTACAACCTGGTGTGCGCGCCGGTCGTGGACGACCGCGAACGGCTGCTCGGCGCGGTGTCGGTCGACGACGTGCTCGACCACCTGCTGCCGGAGGGGTGGCGCGACGCCGATCGGTTCGAGGCACATGGCTGAGAAGCGCGCCCGGCTGGACCAGCCGGCCGTGCAGCGCCGCGCCCCCTGGCTGCGCTTCGACGCAGAGGCGTTCGGTCAGTGGACGGAGAAGTTCGCCCGCTTCCTCGGCACCGGCCGGTTCCTCGTGATGATGACCGCGGTCATCCTCGCGTGGGTGCTCATGAACGTCATTCCCGGGCTGCCGCACCCGGACGAGTACCCGTTCCTGTTCCTGACGCTCGCGCTGTCGCTCCAGGCCTCGTACGCCGCGCCGCTGATCCTGCTCGCGCAGAACCGGCAGGACGACCGCGACCGGGTGAACCTGGAGGCCGACCGGGAAGAGGCGCGCGAGTCGAAGGCCGATCTGGAGTACCTCGCCCGCGAGATCGCCGCGATCCGGATGGCGATCGGTGAGGTCGCGACCCGCGACTTCCTGCGCGGCGAGCTGGCCCGCGCGGAGGCGGTGCGGCAGGCGAAGGGGCACGACGCAGATCCCGAGCCCGCCGCGTCCGCCGACCCATCTTGATCAGACCAGCGGCAGGACGCGGTGCCGCACCGGATTGGACAGCGCGATCGCAGTGGACGTGCGGACGATCTCCGGGTGCTGCGTCAGCCGGTCGAGCACCTGCTGCAAGTCGTCGTTCGAGCGGGCGACCACGCGGCACAGCATGTCGCCCGGCCCGGTGATGGTGTGCACCTCGAGCACCTCCGGGATCTCGGCCAGATGCTGGAGCACCGCCTGCCCCTGGCCCTGCCGGATCTCCAGCGTCGCGAACGCGGTGACCGAGTACCCGAGCGCGACCGGGTCGACCGTCGGGGCGAACGAGGCGATCACGCCGCGCTCGACCATCCGGTCCAGGCGCGCCTGCACGGTGCCGCGGGCGACGCCGAGCCTGCGGGAGAGCTCGAGCACGCCCACCCGCGGCGACGCGTCGAGTTCGCGCAGCAGTCGCGCGTCCAGCTCGTCGATGCGGCGTTCCCACTCCGAACCCGGCACCGGTTCAGCGTGGCACATCAGGGGTGACGTGCGCCCGATCGCGTGCATCCGCGGCGTCGACAAGGCATGCTGTCCGCCGTGATCAGGAACGGGGCCGTGGCGCTGATCGCAGCGGGATTGCTCGCTGCGTGCACCAGCACGACGAGCGGGGACGGATCAGCCGAGGTGCCGACCCGGGCGGGCTCATCGACGACGGCGGATTTCCCCATCGCCCCCGCGACATCCGAGCCCTCGGTCGAGCCCACCACGCCGGTGGCCAGCACCTCGGCCACCTCCACTATCCACCCCGCGCCGCCGACCCCCGCGCGCACCGTGACCGTGCACGCCACGGGCGCCGTCTACGTCGTCAAGATCTGGTGGGAGGTCGAGAACGACAGCTGCTTCGACCACGCCTACGGCCAGCCGATCATCACCTTCCTGACCCAGCACCCGTGCAGCGGGCTGCACCGCTACCTCGGCACGACCACCGTCAACGGGCGACCGGTGGCATTCGCGATGTCGTCCACCGGGTTCCCCGGCACGCCACGCAACCTGTACGGCGAGGCCGGCAGGTTCAGCCAGCTCGAACAGGCCGACGGAACGGGCAGCATCGACGATCTCCTGCGTGACGGCTACCGGCTGCCGGGCGGGCCGGCGTCGATCCCGCCCGGCGAGGCGTTCAACGTGCTGGGCCAGGATCAGGGCGTCACGGTGTGGGACGCGTGGTACCTCGAGGGGACGACCCCGACGAACGATCCGGCGTTGGTGGACATGACCCAGGATCTCTTCCTGCAGTTCTGACGGCCTGCCTCGCTGCCGCTCGGTCGGGCCGCCGAGGGCCTTCGCATACCCACGTCTCGCTCCGCGAGCGCCGCTCGCATGTGGCGGGCCCGGGCAAGGGCGACGTAGGTTCGTTCGTGTGACCTCCCCGACGATCGCCACCCTGGGTGAGCTGCGCGCCTCCGGGCACGTCCACCGCTCGGTGAAGACCGAGATCCGGCAGAACCTGATCGAGCGGCTCGCCGCCGGCCTGCCCACGCTGCCGGGGATCGTCGGGTTCGACGAGACGGTCGTGCCCGAGGTCGAACGCGCGCTGCTCGCCGGGCACGACATGGTGCTGCTCGGCGAACGCGGCCAGGGCAAGACACGGTTGATCCGCACCCTGCTCGGCCTACTGGACGAGTGGACGCCGGTTGTCGCGGGCTGCGAGATCAACGATCACCCGTACGCGCCGATCTGCGCTCGCTGCCGAAGTCTGCTCGACACCGACGGAGAGCTGACGCCGGTCAGCTGGAAGCACCGCAGCGAGCGGTACGGCGAGAAGCTGGCCACGCCGGACACCAGCGTCGGCGACCTGATCGGCGACATCGACCCGATCAAGGTTGCGCAGGGCCGCACGCTCGGGGATCCGGAGACTGTCCACTACGGGCTCGTACCGCGGACCAACCGCGGCATCTTCGCGATCAACGAACTGCCCGATCTCGCCGAGCGCAACCAGGTCGCGCTGCTCAACGTCCTCGAGGAGCGCGACATCCAGGTCCGCGGCTACCAGCTCCGGCTGCCCCTGGACCTGCTCGTCGTCGCGAGCGCGAATCCGGAGGACTACACCAACCGCGGTCGCATCATCACGCCGCTCAAGGACCGCTTCGGCGCCGAGGTGCGCACGCACTACCCGCTCGAGCTGTCCGACGAGCTCGTCCTGATCGCGCAGGAATCGGCGGTGCTCTGGGCCGACACCGATCACGCCGCGCCGCTCGTCCCGTCCCACCTGCTCGAGGTGATCGCGCGGTTCGCGCGCAACGTGCGGGACGCGCCGCAGGTCGACCAGCGCTCCGGTGTGTCGGCGCGGTTCGCGATCGCCGCGGTCGAGACGGTCGCCGCCGCGGCAGTGCGCCGCGCGGCGGTCGTCCACGAGGACGCGGCCGTGGCCCGGGTGTGCGACCTGCCCGCGGTGATTCCCGCGGCCCGCGGCAAGGTCGAGTTCGACGACGCCGACGAGGGGCGCGAGTTCGAGGTGCTCGAACACCTGCTGCGCCGGGCGATCGTCGAGACCTACCGCTCCCGGCTGGCCGGGATGGACCTCCGTCCGCTCCAAGACCGCTTCGACGAGGGCCTGACAGTGGCGACCGGCGACGCAGTCCCGGCCCAGGACCTGCTCACCCAGCTCGGGCCCGTGCCCGTGCTGTCCGGCCTGCTCGACCGGCTGGAGCCGGACGGCGTGGGCGAGGGCCCGACGGCGATCGGTGTCGCAGCCTCGGTCATCGAGTTCGCTTTGGAGGGGCTGTACCTCAACCGCCGGCTCGCCAAGGACTCCGACGGCACCCGCACCGTCTACGGGGCGTAGCACGTGGTGAGCGGGCGGTACCGGTACGGGGCGTGGCACGGCGGGCCGGATCCGCTCGAGGCGCCCTACGACATCCGCGACGCCCTGGACGAGATCGGCGACGACGTCCTCGCCGGCATGTCGCCGCGCGCGGCACTCAACCGGCTGCTCCGCCGCGGCACCAGTAACCGCGACGGGCTGGACGCGCTGCGCCGCAGATCGCGCGAGCGCGCCCGGGAACTGCGCAACAGCGGCCGGCTGGACGGCACCCTCGACCAGGTCAAGCAGCTGCTCGACGAGGCCGTCGAGGAGGAGCGCCGCGCCCTGTTCCCGAATCCGGACGACTCGGCGCGGATGGCCGAGGCCGAACTGGACATGCTTCCCCGCGACACCGCGCGCGCCGTCCGGCAGCTCGCCGACTACCAGTGGCGGTCGCCGGAGGCGCGGCAGAAGTACGAGCAGATCCAGGAACTGCTGCGCAGCGAAGTGCTGGACGCACAGTTCAAGGGCATCCGCGACGCGATGCAGAACGCGTCGCCCGCGGAGCTCGAGCGCGTCCGGCAGATGATGAGCGCGCTCAACGACATGCTCGACGCCGACGCCCGCGGCGAGCACACGGCTGAGGACTTTGCGCAGTTCATGGAGCAGTACGGCGACTTCTTCCCGGAGAACCCGCGCAATCTCGCCGAGCTCGTCGACTCGCTCGCGCGACGGGCGGCCGCGGCGCAGCAGCTCATGGACTCGCTCACCCCGGAGCAGCGCGACGAGCTCGGCAGCCTGATGATGAACGCCCTCGGCCAGGCGGGTCTCGCCGAGGAGATGGCGCGACTGCAGGCGGGGTTGCGCTCGGCCCGACCGGACCTGCAGTGGGGCGGCCGCAGCCGGATGGACGGCGAGCAGGGCCTCGGTTACGCCGACGCCACCAGCGCGCTGGCCGAGCTCGCCGACCTCGACCAACTCGAGGAGTTGCTCGGCCAGGACTACCCGGGCGCCAGCCTCGACGACATCGACGAGGAGCTGATCGAACGCGCGCTCGGCCGCACCGCGGTCGAGGACATGGCTCAGCTTCGGCGCATCGAGCGGGAACTGCGTGAACAGGGCTACGTGCAGCGCGGCAGCGATGGGCTCAAGCTGACCCCGCGTGCCCTGCGCCGGCTGGGCAACACCGCCCTGCGCCGCGTCTTCGACCTCGTCGAGTCGCGCGGGCGCGGCAGCCACGACGTGCGCGACGCCGGTGCCGCCGGCGAGGTCACCGGCGCGAGCCGCGAATGGCGGTTCGGCGACGAGCAGCCGCTGGACGTCGTCCGCACCGTCCGCAACGCGGTCCTGCGGACGACGGGTGCCGAGCTGCGGCTCGAGGCCGAGGACTTCGAGGTCGTCGAGACCGAGCGCCGCTCGTCCGCGGCGGTGGCGCTGCTGGTCGACATGTCCTACTCGATGGAACTGCGCGGCACCTGGGGCGAGGCGAAAACGACGGCGCTGGCGCTGCACTCGCTGGTGTCGACCAAATACCCGCAGGACGCGATCGAAATCATCGGTTTCAGCGACTACGCGCGGGTACTCTCCCCGGGCGCGCTCGTCGACCACGACTGGGATCGCGTGCAGGGCACGAACCTGCAGCACGGGCTGATGCTCGCCCGCCGGCACCTCGACAAGCACCGCGGCGCGGAGCCGGTCATCCTCGTCATCACCGACGGCGAGCCGACCGCGCACCTAGCGGCGGACGGCTTCGCCGACTTCGCCTGGCCGCCGACGCGGGAGACGATCGCCGCCACGCTCGCCGAGGTCGAGCGGTGCACCCGGCGGGGCGCGACGATCAACGTGTTCATGCTGGACGACGACCCGCGCCTCGTCGCGTTCATGCAAGAGGTCGGTCGGCGCAACGGCGGCCGGGTGTTCCAGCCGAAGCGCGGTGCGCTCGGCGAGTTCGTCGTGGCCGACTACCTGACCGTCCGCCGCGGACGGCGCCGTGCCGCTGGCTGAACCGGGCCCGTCGCGGATCGCCGGACGCGGCCTGCTGGCCGCCGCGTCGATCGCCGCCGGCGCCGTCGTGCTCGAACAGGACGGAGTCGGGACGCTGAATCACAGCTGCGACCCGAACCTCGGGTGGGCCGGCGACACGGCGCTGGTCGCCCGCCGGGACATCGCCGCGGGCGAGGAACTCACTGTCGACTACTCCACCACCGTCGCCGACCCGGCCTTCGTGCTGGTGTGCCACTGCGAGACCTACCGCTGCCGGCAGGTCGTGGAGGGCACGGACTGGCAGATCCCGCAGCTGCAGAAGCGCTACGCCGGGTTCTGGGCGCCGCAGGTGCAACGCCTGATCGACGAATCCGCCGCTCCCTGATCGTCTTCCCGTCACCGGAGGTTGATTTTCGGGCCGAGTTTCAACCACCGCCGACGGGAAGGCAGTTGGTCGGGACGTCATCGATAGTGTGCTGAGGTGACGAATTTCCTGCTCGCGGCGCATCTGGTGTTCGTTGTGTTCGCGATCGGCCCGCTGGTGCACGCGGCGACGACGGCGAGCCGCGGCGTGCGCCGCGGGGACGGCGTCGCCACCGCGAGCGCCGCCCGCATGCTGCGCATCTACGCCTACGTGTCGGTGCTCGTCGTGATCGCCGGCTTCGGCCTGATGAGCCAGAAGCGCCACGGCCAGAAGATCGCGGAGTTCTCGGACACCTGGATCTGGCTGTCGGTGCTGCTGTGGTTGCTGGCCATGGCGATCGTGCTCGGCGTGCTGGTCCCGACGCTCAACACGGTGACCAAGCTGATCGAGGCCGAGGACTCGGTCGTCACCCGCACCGCGCGCGTCGCCGCGGCCGGCGGAGTCGTCGCGCTGATCTTCCTCGTGGTCGTCGTCCTCATGGTCTACAAACCCGGGACCTGATGGAGGTCCGCACCGTCGACGGCGCGACCACGCAGGAACTGCGCCGCACCGTGCTGCGGCCCAACTGGCCGATGGGCTCGCCGATGCACGGCGACGAGAACCCGGACGCCGTCCACCTCGCCGCGTTCGCCGGCGACGAGCTGGTCGGCTGCTGCCTGATCCTGCCGCGGCCCTGTCCTAACCGGCCGGACGAGGCCGGCGGCTGGCAGCTGCGCGGCATGGCCACCGCGCCGGCCCACCAGGGCCAGGGCATCGGCGGCGCGGTCGTCGCGGCCGCACTCGCCGAGGCAAGACGGCGCTCCGGCCGGCTCATCTGGTGCGATGCGCGCACGTCCGCGGTCCCGTTCTACCGGGCCCACGGCTTCGTTGCTGAGGGTCTGGAGTTCCTGCACGCCGAATCCGGCATCCCGCACTACCGGATGTGGCGGATGATCTGACGGAACCTATTCAGCAACCCACTGCGTCACACCAGGTGCAGGCCGAACGACAGGAGCGGCAGTGCGCGACGAGGAGGGGTTCCGTTCGTTCGTAGAAACGAACGGCGCCACGCTTCTCCATGCCGCCCGCCTGTTGACCGGAGACCACCATCGCGGCGAGGACCTCGTGCAGACGGCGCTCATCAAGGTGTACATGAAGTGGGGACGCATCGACGCCCCGCTTCCGTATGCCCGCCGCGCGCTCGTCAACGCGCACATCGATCAGACCCGGCGCAAGTGGTGGGGTGAACGCCCGACCGAGACGCTGCCCGAGCCCGGCGGGCCGGTCGACGTCGCCGACGTCACGAAGTCGGACTCCCGGGACCAATTGCGCAGGATGCTCGCCGGCCTCGCGTCGAAGGAACGTGCGGTCATCGTCCTGCGCTACTACTGCGACCTCTCCGAGCAGGAGACCGCAGCCACCCTCGGCATGCCGGTCGGCACGGTGAAGAGCACCTGCTCCCGCGCGCTCGCGCGGTTGCGGGTCGACGCAACGAGCGGAGCACGCTGATGGCACCACCCAGCGAATTCGACCTCAGAGCGGCCCTCGCCGAAGGCGAGGGCGACGCCCCCAATCCCAATCTCGTGATCAACGCCGCCCGGGCGCGGCGCGCCCAGCGGCGCAGCCGGATCCTCTCGACGGTCGCCGTGGTCGCACTCGTCAGCGCCGGTGCCGTCGGCATCGGCCAACTCGGCGGCACCGGCGGGAGTTCGGGCAATGCCGACAGCGCCGCCGGT
Source organism: Pseudonocardiales bacterium (assembly GCA_032160775.1). Classification (GTDB taxonomy): domain Bacteria; phylum Actinomycetota; class Actinomycetes; order Mycobacteriales; family Jatrophihabitantaceae; genus Jatrophihabitans. The sequence continues at coordinate 10,268 of JAVHVB010000232.1, forward strand.
GTGGGTGGCGCTGTCGCCGGAAAGGACGAGTCGCGATCGAACGCGCTGGACTACGGCGCGAACAGCAGGGATGCGCACGGCGCCGTCCTCGTACCGCAGGCCGCCGAGCAGGCGCTCGCCGCGATCCCCTGCCCGTCGTTCGCCACCGCGGACGCGGTCGTCGGCGGCGCTGGTGGATCGGGATCACGTGCCCGGACCGGCGCCGTCTTCAGCGCTCCGGTGTCGTCGGCCGTCGTGTGTGCCTACGGGCCGACCGTGCACGCCTACAGCACGACGGCGCGGACCCCGGCCCGCCTGGAGTTGGTGGGCGCACCGGCGGTCCAGCTGGCGACGAGCATCGAGACCGCTCCGACGACCAGCGCGCCGGGGCCGTGCGGTCAGGGAGTTCACAACCGGTACGCGTTCGTCGCGGTCGGCGCACGTGGGCAGCGGATCGCCACTGTCGCCGCGGACCTCGGCGCGCAGTGCGCGGCGATCGTCACCAACGGCGTCGCGGTGCGCTACGACTGGCACCCGCCGCCGAACCTGGCCCGCCGATTGGTGGCGTTGACACCGATGGGCGTCCCAGCGTCACCCAACGCCAGCCCGACGAACTGACCGGTCCCTAGGGGATCGAGACGCTCAGCGGCACCGTCCAGCAGAGGTGCGTGCCGCCGCCCGCCGCCGTGGCGATGACGAGTTCGCCGCCGTGCCGTGCCGCTCGCCGGCGCATGTGCTCCAGACCGCTCGTCCGGGCCGGCTCGCCGAAGCCGCGCCCGTCGTCGATGACGTCCAGGACGAGCCGCCCGCCCTCGGCGCGGACCTGGATCCGGACCGACGACGCCCCGGCGTGCCGCGCGACGTTCGAGACCGCCTCGCGCAGCACCGCCTCGAGATCGCCGGCGAGGTCTGACCCGACGGCGGCCTCGACCGGGCCGGCGAACCGGACCGTCGGCAGGCAGCGCAGCGCCGGGGTGAGGCTGTCGACGATCGCCACCAGGCGTTTCGACAATGGCAACGACGGAGAGTTCACCCGGCCGGCCGGCATGTCGTTGATCAGCGACCGGATGCGGTTCGTCGTCCCGTCCAGCGCATCGACCTGGTTGAGCACGAGCTGCCGGTGGTCCTGGTCGGGCAGCCGCTCGGCGACGGCTTGCAGGGCCATGCCCGCGGCGAACAGCTCCTGGATGATGTGGTCGTGCAGGTCGTCGCGGATCCGGGCGCGGTCCTCGACCAGCCGCGCGCTGCGCCGCTCCTGGTGCGCGTCGGCAAGTTCTCGTGCGGTGCCGGTGCGCCGGACGAACGCGTCCAGCTGATCCAGTTCGGCACTGCTCAGCGGCGGACGGTCGATCAGCCGGCCTACGGCGAGCGCGCCCTCCACCCGTCCGTGCGCGACGAGCGGGACGACGATCACCGAGCCGATCTGCACCCGGACCTCGGACGCCGCGCCACCGCGCTGCGCGTAGTCGGCGACCAGCAGCGGCTCACCGGTGAGCAGGACGGACGCGGCGACGCTGTCGCCGACCGGCATGAGGTTGCCGACCATGTTCTCGGCCAGCGGGCCGACTCCGGCGTGGATCACGAGGCGCTGTTCGTCGACGCGCAGCGCGACCAGTCCGAAGTCACCGCGCGCACCGCGAATCGCACTGCGCAGGATCACCGGCAGGCCGTGCGCTGCCGGCACGCTGTCCAGCTCCACCGCCTGCTCCGACACTGTCGCTCCCCGAGCCCCCTACCCGCCGGCGAGCCGGCGCCCACGCGGGTGCGATCACGGTAGCAGCGCAGTCCTGTCGCTAACCTTCCTCGGCTTCGGCAACGGGCAGCTCGATCGTCACCCGAGCGCCTCCGGAGGGGACCGCGTCCGCCACGGCGACCCCGCCATGTCCCTCGGCCGCCGCGGCCACGATCGACAAGCCCAGGCCGTTCACGCCGGAATCCGCCCGGCCGAGCCGGCCGAGCAGCGCGGCCGGGAGGCCGGGGCCGGCGTCGGACACGCTCACCGACACCCGGTGGTCAACGCACACTGCGCGCAACGTGACATCGGCGCCGGCACCGTGCGCGAATGCGTTGTCGAGCAGATTGCGCACCGCCTGCCGCAGCAAGACAGGGTCGACGTGCACGACCCGCTCGACCGCATGGACGGTGACGGCCCGGCCGCGCGCCCGGAACGGCGCGGTGCACTCGGCGCAGAATGCGGGCAGCTCGACCGGCTCCCGATGAATCGGGGCCGGCCCGCGCCGGGTGCGCGCGTGGACCAGCAGATCCTCGGCCAGTCGGACGAGTTGGTCGGTCTGCTCGGCGGCCGCGCTGACCGTCTGCCGTAGCTCGGCTGCCGTGCGCGGTCGCATCAGAGCGAGGTCGAGCTCGGCCTTGAGCACCCCGATCGGCGTGCGCAGGTCGTGGCTCGCCTCGTCGATGAACCGCCGCTCCGCCTCCAGCGCGGCATCCAGGGGGCGCAGCGCCGCACCGGCAACCAGCCAGCCGACGCCCGACGCCAGCAGAATCGCCGCCGGGATGCCGAGCGCGAGCAACCACAACAGCCGGTGCATGGCGTCGTTCTTGTCGCCCAGATTGGCCCCGACGACGACGTAGGACGGCCGGCCGTCGACCCGGACCGGCAGCGCCAGCAACCTGCTCGGGTCGGCGACCCCGGTCACCCGTTGGGTGCGGAACTCCGGACCGCGAAGGCTGCGCAGCGTTGCCAACGGGAGCATCGGCGCGCTGCGGACCGCGCGCGAGGAGTCGACGATCCGGCCGGCTTGGTCGAGCACCTGCGCGTACGCCTCGTCCGGGTCGATGACCGACCCACCCACGCCGACCGGGACGGTGCCGCTGCGGTCGGCCAGCGCAGCGGCGATCACGCCAGAACGGGAGCGCAGTTCCAGGTCGATGCCGCGCTGCAGTTCCGCGCCGAGCCGCGCGTACAGGAACACCGCCAGGCCGGCGAGCAGGACGGCCATGCTCACTGCGAAGGCCAGCGTGAGCCGGACCCGCAACGTCAGCGCCCTACGCGTCCGCACCGTCATCCGGCCCTGTCTTCGCGAGCCGGTACCCGACCCCGCGCACCGTCTCCAGCAGGTGCGTGCCGAACGGCCTGTCCACCTTGCTCCGCAGGCTTGCCAGGTAGACGTCGACGATGTTCGAGTCGTTGTCGAATTCGGCGTCCCAGACGTGCTCGATGAGTTGCGTGCGGGTCAGCACCTCACCGGGCCGCCGCATGAAGCACTCGAGGACGGCGAACTCCTTGGCCGTGAGCTCGAGGAGCAGGTCCCCGCGCGTTGCGGTGCGCTCGGCGGGGTCGAGCCGCAGCTCGCCCACGACGAGCACAGCGGGCCGCGGGCGGGCGCCGCGGCGCAGCAGCACACGCAGCCGGGCGAGCAGTTCCGGGAACGCGAACGGCTTGGTCAGGTAGTCGTCCGCGCCGAGGTCGAGCCCGCGAACCCGGTCCTCGACCGCGTCCCGCGCCGTGAGGAGGAGCACCGGGACCCAGGAGCCGGCCCGCCGGAGTTCGACGAGCACTCCGAACCCGTCGCGGCCCGGCAACCCCACGTCCAGGACGATCGCGTCGTAGTCGTACTCGGTCGCGTACCAGAGCCCGTCCACGCCGTCGCCGGCGACGTCGACGGCGAATCCTTCCTCGGTGAGGCCGCGGTTGAGGACGCCGGCCATCGCCAGTTCGTCCTCGACCACCAGTACCCGCATAGCAGCGTCAGTCTGCGCTCACCGGAGGACCTCGACGAGGCCGAGCCGCTCCTGCGGCCCGTGAACCGCGATCTCCTGCACCTCGCCGATTCCGCGCACGTAGTACTTGTTGTCGATCACGTCCGGCTCGAGCCGGCTGTGCTCGGCAGTGCGCAGCGCGTGCGTGTACGTGCCGGCCGGCACCGTCACGCGGGCTGTGCGGTCCCGGACCGAGAACGTGTCCTCGGCCGAACCTGCGTACCACTCCTGCCGGAACCGGCGGTCCAGCTGCGGGTGCGCCTGCATCACGACGCCGGGCTCCGCACCGTCGACACCGGCGTGCCAGGTGCCGTCGCGGCTGGTGACCCGCCCGTGCGCGTCCAACTCGGCGGTGTCCTCGCCGAAGTACCAGACGTTGCCGCAGGCGTCCTGGGCGAAGTAGTCGGACGTCCGCTCGGCGAGACGCCCACCGGCGAACAGCCGGTCGGCCACCACCCGGGTCCGCACGCCGTCGATCATCCGGGTGTGCCGCGTCGCCTTGACGACGTCGACCACGGCCTGACCGTCGCGACGCCCCGCGTAGAGCCAGGTGGTGCCCACCCGCAGCGGGAACCAGGCGTTGTCGACCAGGCTCGAGAACCGCGCCGGGTCGATGTGCGGGTGGTAGTCGCGACCCGGCCCGAAGCGCGGCAGCGGGCACCCCCCGGCGCCGGCGCGTGCTGCTGCCGGCCCGGCCCCGGCGATCGACAGCACGCCCGCGACGACCATCCCGATACCGGCGATCCTTATTGCTCTCATCGCGCACTCTCCTCCAGTTGCCTACCGGCCAAGGCTAGGAAGCGCCGGATGAGCGACAGATGAACTCCGCGCGGTTGCCGCATCCGCGGGCGCGAGAGCCGTATCGTCTGGACGGGCTCGGGAAGGGCAGGCGCGGATGTCGTACGCCGATGTGCTGGTCGTCGGGTTGAGCGGTGCGCTGTTCGTGGCGGCGGCGTTCGGTGTGCGGCATGGGCTGCGCGCCGGTCGCCCGGAACCGATGCGGACGACCAAGCCGGCGCCCGGGCACGAGGAGGATCTCGTCTGGCCGGTCACCGGCGCGGCCGGCGAGCCGGCGTGGGCGACCCAGGACGAGCTGCCGTGGCAGGACATCATC
>JAVHVB010000233.1:0-2838 GCA_032160775.1 Pseudonocardiales bacterium
AAGCCGACCGGCATCGCGAAGTCGCTGAACATCGGCAACCCGGCCGACGGCCCGTACGCGCTGGATGCCGTCCGCAGCACCGGTGGGTCGATGGCCGCGGTCGGCGATGAGGAGATCCGGGACGGGATCCGGCTGCTGGCGCGGACAACCGGTGTCTTCGCCGAGACGGCCGGCGGCGTCACGGTCGCGGTGCTGAAGAAGCTGGTCGAGGCCGGCGCCATCGACACCTCGGTGGAGACCGTCGTCTACAACACCGGCGACGGGTTGAAGACGATCGAGGCGGTCAGCGAGGGCGCGGCCCCGACGGCCGTCATCCCGCCGACCCTGAAGGGCATGCGGGACGCCGGCCTGCTCTGAACGTCAGGGCATCCTGATCTCCAGCGGGTCGCCGTAGTTAACGCCTCCGCCGGTGCGCCGCACGCCGCTGCGCACCGTCAACACCGCTCCGACCCCGCAGGCGAGCCGGAACGTGTGCGCGGTCGCGGTCGCACCGGCGGTCAGCGTGAACCGGCCGGCCGCTGCGCCGCTCACGACCAGCAACATCCGATGCGACGTGCGGTTGCGCAGCGGGCGGAGCGCGCCGCCGCGCTGTCGACCGAGCACCACCGTCACGGTCGCGGCGGTGCAGTCGTAGCTCGCGGCCACGGCCACCGGCGGGGGCGCGGGACAGTCGACCACGAACGCACCCGCGGCCGGATAGGCGCGAGTCCATCCGCGCCGGGTCAGGTAGCGCCAGGTCGCGCTCACCCGCACGCCGTCGTCCAGCGCGAGCTGGATCGAGCGACAAGCGCGCGTCGACGCCGGCGCGAAGCCGATCCGCCGAACGCGGTCGTCGAGTTGGAACGTGATCCGGCTGCGGGCGTCGCTCGCCGGAGCGCACGCCGTCAGCGTCACGACCGGGCTGCCGTCGCACTGGCTGGTGCACGCGTAGCGATAGCGGATGCCCGGAGCGGTGCCCTGGTAGGTGGCGTTTGCGCGGACCTCCGCTGGCGGTGACGACGCCACCATGAGCTGGGTGCCTGCTGCCGGCCGGGTGGCGCGCAGCGTGGTGGGCGCGACGGCTGCAGCGGCCGCGATGTGCACCGGGCCGCCGGCCGTCGTCGTGTACGTGAAGCGTGCGCGGCCGTTGGCGCCCAGATGCAGTTCGTCCGGTGTGGCGACGTTGCCGGTGTGCTGCAGCGCGACGACGCCGCGGGCCGGGCCGGAGGCTGAGGTGAGGGTGACGTTCCCGGTGGCCGACTGCCCGGGTAACGGGCTGCGGTGCAGATGGACGGCGAGCCGGTAGGGCGCGAGCCGGTCGTGGGCTTCTGCGACGTACCGGTCGGCCAGGCGCTGCACGCGGGCCGGCAGCAGCGCGGCCCGGCGGTGCACCGCCAGGCGGTTACCCACCTCGGTGTTCAGCGCCTGGCTCACCGCGGCGGCCTGGGCCGGTGTCTGCGCGTCGCCGTGCGCGGCGAGCGTCTCGGCGAGCAGCCGGGTCACCTCGCGCGAGGTGTCGGGCAGCCGGGACACGGTGCGCAGCGCGACGCCCGCCGGTTCTGCGCTGTCGGGGCGGATGCAGTACACCTTCGTAGCCGTGCCGTCGATGTGCGTCACGTAGAAGCCGACGAAGTCGGTGCCGCCGTCGACCCGGATCCCCAGCCCGGGTGCCAGCGGCAACTCCGGCGGAGGTGCTGCGGACGCTGCCGGAAGTAGCGTCACCGCCGTGGCGACACCGGCCAGGGCCAGCAGGCTGCCGACAATTCTCGATCTGATCACGGAGGACCTCGTTCTCGTCGAAGGGGAGTCCGTCGAGAACACCGCGAAGGGCCGACGCCCCGCGGCGCCGCCGGCGAGCCTGTGGACAGCCGGCCGGCCCTGTGGATGCGACGCTTTCCGATGCCTTTCCTCGGTTGGCGTCGATAGGGAGTCGATCAGCACGACCACAACCGAGGAAAACCCGATCGGTCTCGCAAGCGTCCGCGCTCGAAGGCCAGTTCCAGCCGCCGTCCGAGGACGCCGGGTGTGCGGGTCGGCTCCCGCCAGCCCCATCGCGCGACCACGAGACCCAGCTCCTCGAGCCGCTCCTGGCGTTCCTTCTCCGCGGTGAGCACCGGGCGGCTGTCGTACTTCGACCCGCCGTCCGCCTCACCGACGACGCCGAACTCGTCCCAGTAGAAGTCGGCTCGAGCCGCGAACCGGTGGAACTGGTCGAGCAGCGTCACCTGCAGGGCAGGTTTGGGCAGGCCGAGGTCGTGGATTGCCAACCGACTGATCGATTCGAGCGGTGATTCCGCCAGCGCGTCCGCCGCATCGACCGCTCGCTGCGCGCGCCGAATACCGGGCCAGTTCCAGCAGAACTGCAGCACGTCCACGAGTTCGTGTTCGCGGACAGCGCCGGAGCGCAGCGCTGCGTCCAACGCCGCCACCGCCGTGCGAACCGGCCGTGACCGACCGAGGTCGACGAGCGTCCTGGCGGGCGATGTGACAGCTGTGCCACCGATCAGTCGGCGGTCGTGCCGTCGCAGTTGCGCGCGGTGTACATGGACTCCGCTCAGATTCGTGTTGCTCCCCGGCGGCACGGTGATCTCGGGCACGGCTGGTAGTGCACCGACGATCGGTATCCCCTGCAGCAGCGCGGCCGATCGGTGACTGACAACTCCAGCTGGGTAGTTCGCCGCAACGGCGCGAGCCGCGATCTCGGGGGTCGCGGCGTCAGCGACCGCATAGAACCCGCGACGGAGTCGCAGGAGTCGACCGCGGACGACCGCATGACGCAGTGCTGACTGCGTCCATCCCAGCGAGTAGGCCTGTTCGGCGGAGAAGACCGCGCCCTCCGGAATTGCGCGCATGGTGGGA
>JAVHVB010000234.1:0-5300 GCA_032160775.1 Pseudonocardiales bacterium
ATCCGGCAGCACGACCATGTGGTTCTTCGCCCCGCCCAGGGCCTGGACCCGCTTGCCGTGCGCGGTGGCGGTCTGGTAGATGTGCCGGGCGATCGGCGTGGATCCGACGAAGCTGACGGCTGCGACGTCCTCGTGGGTGAGCAACGCGTCGACGGCTTCCTTGTCGCCCTGGACGACGCTGAAGATGCCGTCCGGCAGCCCGGCTTCCTTCCACAGTTCGGCGAGGAAGAGCGCGGCGGACGGGTCCTTCTCCGAGGGCTTCAGCACGAACGCGTTGCCGCACGCGATGGCGTTCGCGCACATCCACAGCGGCACCATCGCCGGGAAGTTGAACGGCGTGATGCCGGCGACAACGCCCAGCGGCTGCCGGATCGAGAACACGTCGACACCGGTCGCGGCCTGCTCGCTGAACCCGCCCTTGAGCAGCTCCGGCACGCCGCAGGCGAACTCGACGTTCTCGAGTGCCCGGGCGACCTCGCCGAGTGCGTCGGCGTGCACCTTGCCGTGCTCGGCGGTGACGATCTTGGCGAGCTCGTCCATCCCGTTGTGCAGCAGTTCACGGAACGCGAACAGCACACCCGACCGGCGAGACAGCGACGCGGACCGCCACTCGGTGGCCGCGGCTTTCGCGCTCGCGACCGCAGCGGCGACCTCCTCGGTCGAGGCGAGGTCGACGGCACCGCTCTGCAGTCCGGTCGCGGGGTTGTAGACGGGGGCGGTGCGGCCCGATGTTCCGGCCGTCAGGGCGCCGTCGATCCAATGGGAGATGCGTTCAGCCATGCGGTAACGCTATTGACCTCTGCTAGGCCCCGTAACCGACAGAACGTCGGAAAATCCCGCACGAGCCGACGAAATGTAAACTTGCGCCGCTGCCGTACCTCCGGAGAGCCCCATGCTGCCCACCCTCGCCGACGTCCTCGAACTCGCCGCGGTCCGCCGCGCCGACCCGCACGTGCGCGCGGCCGCGCACGGGCTGGGTGGAGCCGTGCGCTGGGTGCACGTCAGCGAGGTCGCCGACATCGCGCACCTGCTCGAGGGCGGTGAACTGATCCTCACCACCGGCATCGCGCTGCCCGACGACGCCGAGGCGCTGGCCCGCTTCGTGGAGGACCTCAGTGCGGCGGGCGTCACCGGGGTAGCCGTCGAACTCGGCCGCCGCTACCGCCATGCGCTGCCGGACGAGCTGGTGACCGCGGCCGAGCGCACCGGCCTGCCGCTCATCGAGCTGCGCCGCGAGACGCCGTTCGTGGCGATCACCCAGGCCGTGCACACGCTGATCCTGGACGTGCGCACCCAGGAGCTGATCGCCTCCGACGAGGCGCACCGGGCGTTCACCGGGCTGACCCTCGCCGGGCGCGGTCCGCAGCAGGTCGTCGACCTGGTCGCCTCGATGTCCGGACGGCCGGTGATCCACGAGAACCCGGCCCACCAGGTACTGGCCTACAGCTGCCCGGCCGGTGACGCGCCGGCCGTGCTCGCCGCCTGGGAGAGCCGGCTGCGGGCCGGGAAGGACGCCGACGGCGACGGCTGGGTGGCCGTCGAGGTGACCACGCCGGGCGGCGGGTCGTGGGGCCGGCTGGTCATGCGCTGCGGGCCGCAGCCGACCTCGCGGGAACAGATGCTGCTCGAGCGGGGCGCGACTGCGCTGATCATCAACCGGCTGACCGACCGGGACATGGACAGCCTCGAGCGGCAGTCGCACCGCACGTTGCTCACCGCTCTCGCGCTGGCGACCGAACCCGCGGCTGAGACCGCAGTGCGCGCCCGCGGCCTCGGCGTCCCGCTCGACGGCCGCAGCCTCACCGGCGTCGTGGTGCGGCCGACTGGCGAGCACACCGGTCCGGGAGGGCTGCCCGGCCTGCTCCGCGATCTGGCGAGCCAGGCTGTCGTCGCGATGCAGGCGTTGCGCATCCCCGCGCTCGTCGGCCCGCTCGACGACCACCGGGTCGCCCTACTCATCTCCCAGGAACGGATCACCGAGGCCGATCCGGTGCTCGCGACGCTCAGCGACAGGCTGCACGCGGTGTTCGACCGGCGCTCGGACGCCGGGGCGCTGGTCGTCGGCGCGGGCAGCACGGTCCTCGGCGTCGAGCGCGCCCACAGCACGCTGCGCGAGGCGATGCAGGTTGCCGAGGCCGCGGTGGGAATGCCGGGCTCGCGATCGTTCTTCCGCGCTCCCGATCTGCGCCTGCGCGGGCTGGTGCATGCGATCCGGCACGAGCCGGCAGTCGTCGAGTTCGTCGACCGGGAGCTCGGCTTGCTGCTCCAGCACGACGCGCGGCACGGGTCGCACCTGCTCGACTTCCTCGCCGTCTTCTGCCGGTGCGGCGGCAACAAGACCGCGGCTGCCGCCGAGCTGTTCATCTCCCGCGCGGCGCTGTACGACCGGATCGGCAAGGTAGAAAGGGTGCTCGGCGCCGATCTCGCCGACCCGGATGTGGTGCTGGGGTTGCACTTCGCCGTGCTCGCCCGCGAGACGCTGGCGCGACCCGAGGTTGCCGTGCGGCGCAGCTGAACTCAAACCTTGCGGTAGCGCGCCTCGCAGAACATGTAGACGCCGAACGCGGCGAGCGCGACGGCAATCACGTAGAGCACCGCCGCGCCGGCCGCGTTGTCCGCGAAGTCGCGGACCGAGCCGTCGAAACCCTGACCGTTCGAGGGGTCATTCTCGACCGCCGCGCTCAGGATGAATCCACCGACCATGCCGTAGATCGCGGCGCGGCCCAGGTGTCCTGCTATCCCGGCGGTCGTGGTGAGCATCTTTGCCCGCCGGGACATCCGGGCCTCGTCCAGATCGTCGAAGAACGAGCGCCGGACTGCCTCCGAGACGAAGAGGACCGCAGCAGCGATCAGGGCCACCCCCAGCACGCCCAGCCAGAACGGACCGCCGGGCCAGTTCAGCACTTTGGCAGTCCAATGCGCCTGCTTCTCGTTCTCGTGCTCCGACGACCCGGAGCTGCTCTGGCCGTTGATCGCGGTGTAGAACGCGTAGGCGCTGAACGCGCCGTACACGGCGGCGCGCCACCCGCTCTTGGCCCGGCCGGCCCAGCGTTTGGCGTCCGAGGAGTCGTTCTGGTGCAGGGCCGCCTCGATGATGCTGAACATCGCGTAGAACGCCAGGCCGACGCCCAGCAGAAACACCATCACCCGTCCGCCCGTCGGCGCCGCGACCGCCTGCGCGACGCCGGAACCGCTCGCCGCCTTGCTCGTCCCGCCGCTGCCGAGCACGCCCGACGCGATCCGCGCGACGAGGTAGGCCAGCACGAGGAAGACGACGCCGCGTACCGCCAGGCCGATCCGCGCGGCGCGCTTGACCCAGGTCTTGCTCGCCGCGTCGCGGGTCGCGGTCCGGATGCTCAACCCGTCACACGGCCCGTCTGTCCGGCGTCGACTGCTTCACGAGCTCGGGGTCGCGGGTCGCTGAGTCGCCGAGGATCTCGTCAATGCGCTTCATCGCGTCGTCCGGGATCTGGACGCCGGCCGCTTGCACGTTCTCGGCAACCTGCTCGGGGCGCGAGGCGCCGATGAGCGCCGCCGACACGTTGTCGTTCTGCAGCACCCAGGCCACGGCCAACTGCGCGAGCGACAGGCCGAGGTCGCCGGCGACCGGCTTGAGGTCTTGCACCTTGTTGAGGACGTCGTCCTTCATCCACATCTTGATGATGTCCGCGCCGCCTTTCTCGTCCGTGGCGCGCGACCCGGCCGGCGGCGCCTGGCCCGGCAGGTACTTACCGGTGAGCACGCCCTGCGCGATCGGCGACCACACGATCTGGCCGAGCCCGAGTTCGCGGCATGTGGGCACGACCTCGTCCTCGATGACGCGCCACAGCATCGAGTACTGCGGCTGGCTGGAGACCATCGAGACGCCGAACTCGGTTGCGAGCGCATGGCCGGCGCGTATCTGGTCGGCGGTCCACTCGCTGACGCCGATGTAGAGCGCCTTGCCGGCGCGCACGACGTCGGCGAACGCCTGCATCGTCTCCTCGAGCGGCGTGAAGTTGTCGTACCGGTGCGCCTGGTAGAGGTCGACGTAGTCGGTCTGCAGGCGGCGCAGCGACGCATCGATGGACTCGGTGATGTGCTTGCGCCCGAGGCCCCTGTCGTTGTGGGCGCGCTCGTTGGTCGGGAAGTAGACCTTGGTGAAGATCTCCAGCGACTCGCGGCGCTGACCCTTCAACGCCTCGCCGAGCACCTGCTCGGCCTTTCCGTTGGCATACACATCCGCCGTGTCGAACGTGGTGATGCCGGCGTCCAACGCGGCGTGGACGCACTGGGTCGCCACGTCGTTCTCGACCTGCGAGCCGTGCGTCAGCCAGTTGCCGTAGGTGATTTCGGAGATCTGCAGGCCGGAGCGGCCGAGGTAGCGATGTTCCATAGGTCCGGTCTACCCGATCCGGGCCAGGACCGATCCGCCGGCACTACGCCGTGCGGGCGCGGGCCCGTTCGGAGCGTGACACGGCGAGGACGAGAGCGAGGAACAGCACGAGCAGGACGGCGGTCACCGGCCCGTCGCCGTAGCCCCGTCCACCGGCCTGTTTCTTGCCGAGGAAGTCGGCGATCGACGCGCCCAGCGGACGGGTGATGACATAGGCGAACCAGAAGGCGAGCACCTGCGGCATCCGGAGCGCGTAGCGGCCGACGAGCGGGATGCAGATGACCACCGCGAACAGGACGATCGAACCGGCGTAGCCGAGCCCCAACGTGGTGGCGGTGAGGTCACCGGCTGCGGTTCCGAGCGCGAAGGTCATCAGAACGGCCAGCCAGTAGAACAGTTCCCGGCGCTGGGTGTCGATGCTGTGGATGTCGAGCGTGCCCTCGACCCGTCCCCAGACGGCGAAGACGGTTGCGGTCGCCAGGGCGAAGACGACGCTCGAGACGAGGTAGGGGACGCCGAGCACGATGTGGATGCCGTCCGCGGCCAGGGTCCCGAACACCGCCACCGCAGCGACGGCGCTCCAGTAGCGGAAGGCGTCGTAGCGCGGGCTGCGCAGCTGCCACCACATCGCGCCGGCGAAGATCAGCAGTCCGACCGCAGCAGTGAGGACGAGGTTGATCGTCGCGAGGAAATCGCCGGTCGCCTCGCCGAGTGCGGTGGTGATCAGTTTGAGCAGCCAGAAGATCGCGGTGATGCGGGGCGGGACCTTGGCCACCGCCGTCGTCCGCTCGCGCACGCCCGTCACCGCTGCAGGACACGGTGCTTAGCTCTGCGTTCGCTCTGGACCTCAGCACCCCTTCACAGGCGCGCGACCACCGGCTTAACCACCGCGAGTGGCGACTTGTGCGCCGAGTGGCGCGATATA
>JAVHVB010000235.1:0-4995 GCA_032160775.1 Pseudonocardiales bacterium
CGCGCAGTGGCTCGCGGAGCAACGGATTGTCGAGCAGATAGATCTGGCCGACGGACAGGTAGTTCGCGGCTCGCCAGTACGCGTCGATTTCGGCCAGTTCGCCGGCAGTCAGCGTCCCCGCGCCAGATCCGAGGTGATGTTCGATGTCGGTCTGAGTCATGACTCCAGCTCCAGGACAGCAAAGGCTCCGCGTCTGATTGCGAGGCTCCTCGCATTACCGGCGAGCCGTGATGCGCGCCGGTTCTGCTTTGTGGTCTTCATCCTTCGCTGCGTCGCTTTCGGCGACTTGGGCCCAAGGTCCGCTCTTTGGCCGGGCAGTTGTCCGGGAACGCCTGGAACCGATCAGTTGGCGAGGCACAGGTCGGCTCGGTCGAGCTCGGCGCGGAGGAACTCGCGGCGCCGGCCGCCTTCGTCGATCCAACTCGCGGCAAACACATCTGGCAGCGCGATCCCGTGGCAGCTGAACTCGGCACCGAAGCTGACTTCGAAACCGTGTTGGCGGTGCTGTCCGCCGCCGGGGTTGCCCCAGCGCTGCATCGCCGCGCTCAGCAGACGACCGTCCTCGGTCGCCCTGATCGTCACGCTGATCGTGCGATTCCCGACCTGCCGTACGTAGACCGCCTCGTCCGGCCGTTCGCCATCCCGCCAGGTCGCCGAGACCAGCGAGGTCGGCAGCAGCACCGCCTCGGCGGCCAACCGATCCGCGGCACTGCGTGTGACGTCATATCCCGTCCCCGACTGCACGGGGACGATGCCGAGAACACGCCAGCGCATCGCGCCTTGGCCCAGGACGTAGCTGTCGGATCCACGAACCGGCAGGCCCGCGATTCGAGTTCGCGCGGCCCACACCAAGCCGGCATCCGGAACCAGTGCCTGGGTCGCGGTGAACGGCCGCCACTTCCCGAGCAGGATCGCGCCGTGCATCTGGATCTCGATCGCCTCGGCAAGCAGGGTGCCGGGTTCGATCGCGTGGGTCAGCCATTGCCGGGCGGGCTCGGGAAGGTCGGCGACCATCCACGGGTCGAACGTCGGCGGCTGGTGACCCGGCTCCTGTTCACGCAGCAGGCGGCCGATCGAGCGCGTGTGGTGCGTCGTGTCCTGCCGATGTGACCGGTTGAGAACGGTGCTGGTCATGGTTCCTCCCTCGCCCTGCTCCTGACGGTACGGAGCCGGGCCCAGCAGGGAGGAGTCGAAAGCCCTATGCCGGTGCCGACCATCGGCACTACTCGGCGCACGGGCGTACCGCAGATGCTCTGGATATCGAGTCCGCGCTCGCGAGAGGGATGTGCCATGCAAATACAAGGAGCCGTTGTCGTAGGACTCGGCGGACCGAGCCCGGCGCCGGAACTCATCTGGGGTGCGCGGGAGGCAACAGCGCTGCACCGGCCACTCCACCTGATCCGCGCGTACAACGCGTCTCTGGCCGTGTTGCCGTGGGACACCTACCTCGATCGGGAGTTCGCCGTCGATCTGCGGCGAGCAGCTGAGGATCAACTGCGCGCGGCACTCCAGTACGTGAACCTGCACTGGCCAGACCTGGGCGCGGAGGGGACGGTCGTCGAAGGGTTTGCGGCGGAGGTCTTGGGCAAGGCTTCGCGCGATGCCCACCTCACAGTGCTCGGCTCTCGCCGCCTGGGTCCAGTCGGAAGTGCTGTGCTCGGCTCGGTGAGTGCCGTGGTCGCGGCTACCGCCGCCGGCCCGGTCGTGCTCGTCGGCAGCCCGCCGGCCGACCCGGCCCAACCCGCGCAGGTTGTCGTCGGTGTCGACGGTTCGAAAAGCATGGACGACGTGCTCGACTTCGCGTTCGGGTACGCAGACCGGCATCAACGGCCGCTGCACGCGATCTTCTGCTGGAGTCCGGATCTGCTGGCGTCGATGCAATGGCGCCCCGAGCCGCCGCCGCCCGAGCGTGCCGACCGATGGCTCGCCGAGGCGCTTGCCGGCTGGCAGCAGAAGTATCCGGAGGTGCAGGTGCATCGCGGTGTGGTGCGCGCGTCCCCTGTCGCCGGCCTCGTCGCCGAGTCCACCGCCCAGGAACTGCTCGTCGTCGGCGGTCATTCCCAGCACGCCCGCATCTCGGCTCTACTGGGCTCGGTGAGCCAAGGTGTGCTGCACCATGCGACCTGTCCGGTCGCCGTGGTTCACCCGCGGGCCACTGGTTGGACGGTGATGTGATGCGCAGCCCGGTCGCGTCCACTCAGACCGCAACATTGCGGCGCGCGGCGCTGCGTGCGATCCGCGCGCCCTCGATTCACAACAGTCAGCCGTGGGACTTCGTCTTGTCCGACGATTGCCTCGAGATACACGCCGATCCGTCGCGACGGCTCGAGGTGCTCGATCCGCGCGGCCGCCAGCTGATGATCAGCTGCGGGTGCGCGGTGCTGAACGCCCGGGTCGCGATCGCGGCCGACGGCTACGCGCCGGTTACCCAGCTGTTCCCCGACCCAGCCAACCCGAACAACGTCGCCAGAGTGCGCGTCGGTCCCTTGCGGCCGGCCGGTCGCGAGGCGGCGCTCGACCGCGTGATCGAGCGCAGACGGACGAACCGGCGCGCGCTCATGGGCGCGCCCGTACCGGCCTCGCTGGTGCGCAAGTTCGCCGAGGTGGTGGCTGCCGAGGGAGCCGTGCTCGTCCCGATCACGTCTAACGACCACCGAGCCGCGGTGACTGAGTTGACCGAGCTGGCCGCCAGTCTTGAGAACCAGGATCCGCGCTATCTCGCCGAGATCCTGGCATGGACCACTGACGATCCGCGCAAGCCGGACGGAGTCCAGGCGGGGAGCGCCGCGTACGTAGGGACTCCCGATGCGGTTGTCTCTCCCATTCGCTCGTTCGACCCGCGTGGCATGGGTTGGTTGCCGATGGTGACGGAGTTTGGTCCAGCCGAGTGCTTGCTTCTGCTGTGCTCGGACGACGATTCGCCGGCCAGTTGGGTGCGGGCCGGACAGGCGCTCGAACGACTCTGGCTCGAGATCACCGACCGCGGATACTGGGCCAGCCCGCTGACCCAGGTGATCGAAGTTCGTGAAGCGCATGACCGGTTGTGCGACGAACTCCGGCTGACGGCGTACCCCCAAGTGATGCTGCGTGTCGGGAATGCCCCGGAGGCGTTCGGCACTCCGCGTCGGCACCCCGACGACGTCATCACCGAGATCTGAGGAGCAAACCGTCATGTCGATCGAGAAACCTCGCACCGTTGTCGGTGTCGACCGATCCGTCGTCCCAGGCCCGGGACCGGCGTAGCGATGAGCGGGTTGCGGATTCTCAGCGACGACGTCGACACGCTGGGCAGCGACGGTCGGGTCGTGCACATCCGCGACATCCGCGCCGACGATATCGACGAGCTCCTGGCCCTGAACGGGCGAGTTTCCGACCGGTCCATCTACCTCCGATTCTTCAGCGCGAACCGAGATACCGCAGCGCGATACATGGCCGGGCTCACCATTGCCTCCGACGGCCGCCGACGGGCACTCGGTGTGTTCGTGCGGGACCGGCTGTTCGGGGTCGGGGTCGTCGAGCCGGTCGACGCCGACACTGCCGAGTTCGCGCTGCTCGTCGCCGACGATGCCCAGCACACCGGCATCGGCACCCTGCTGCTCGAGCACCTCATCGGTGAGGCGCGCGGCGTTGGGTTCGAACGACTCGTCGCCGAGGTGCTGGCGAGCAACCTGGCGATGATTCAAGTCCTGAAAGACCTCGGATTCACCCCGGCGACGCGATTCGACGCCGGCGAGATGCACATCGAGTTCGCCCTCGACATCAGCGACCAGGTCGTCTCCGCAATCGGCGAACGGGAGCGCACAGCGGGCGTCGCCAGCCTGCGCCCGCTACTCACACCCCGATCGCTCGCGGTGATCGGGGCCGGTCATCGCCCCGGCACCGCCGGGCATGAGGTGTTGCGCAATGTCCTTGCCGCCGGCTTCACCGGTCCGATCCACGTCGTCAACCCCAACCGCAGCAGCGTGCTCGGTATCGACTGCGTTTCCTCCGCGCGCGAGCTGCCCGGCGACCTCGACCTGGCGCTCATCGCGCTCCCCGCGGCGCAGGTGCCTGAGGTACTCGAGGCCTGCGGCGAACGGGGCTGCCGCGCCGCCGTGCTGTTCGGCGCGGGCTTCGGCGAGGCGGGCAGCGCCGGCGTCCAACTCCAGGACGAGGTGCTCGCGGTCGCTCGCCGCTTCGGCATTCGGCTGGTCGGACCCAACTGCATCGGGATCGCCAACACCGATCCGGCCGTCCACCTGGACGCGACGTTCGCGAAACTCCCGGCCCGCCCCGGCCCGCTGGCGGTGCTGGCGCAGTCGGGCGCCTTCGGAGCGGCAATCGTCGAGGCAGCCGACGCCGCCGGCCTCGGCATCTCGAATCTTGTCTCGGTCGGCAACAAGGCCGACGTCGGTGGCAACGACCTGCTCCTCGCCTGGGAACAGGACCCCCGAACCCGTGTCGTCGGC
Organism: Pseudonocardiales bacterium; assembly: GCA_032160775.1. Taxonomy (GTDB): domain Bacteria; phylum Actinomycetota; class Actinomycetes; order Mycobacteriales; family Jatrophihabitantaceae; genus Jatrophihabitans. The sequence continues at coordinate 4,449 of JAVHVB010000235.1, forward strand.
ATGTATCTCGAGTCGGTGGGCGACCCACGCCGGTTCGCGCGCATCGCTGGCCGGGTGTCTCGCACGAAGCCGATCCTCGCGGTGAAATCCGGGCGCACCGAAGTCGGCCAGCGGGCCGGTCGCTCGCACACCGCGGCGGCAGCGTCGTCGGACGTCGCGATCGATGCGCTCTTCGACGCCAGCGGCGTCCTGCGGATGCACACGATGCAGGAGTTGCTCGACGCAGCCAGAGTGCTCGCCACCCAGCCGCTGCCCGCCGGGCCGCGTGTGGCCATCGTCGGCAACTCCGGCGGCCCGGAGATCCTCGCCGCAGATGCCGCCGCCGAGGCAGGCCTGACGGTCGTCGAGCTGGACGACAACACGCGCGAGGCGCTGCGTGCGCTCGGTGTGACTGACCAGAACCCGCTCGATCTCGGTGCCGCCGTGACGAGTGAGACCGTCGAGCCGGTGCTCCGCACCCTGTTGGCCGCACCGTCGGTCGACATCGTGCTGACCGTGTTCACCGAGATCGCGATCGCGGACGCCGATGCCATCACCGGCGTGGTGT
>JAVHVB010000236.1:0-10819 GCA_032160775.1 Pseudonocardiales bacterium
GGCGTGAGGTTGGCCGCTACCGGTCTCGGCTACGGCGCGTCAGCCCAGCGCGGTCCGCGCCGCAGCGCTCCACCACGCGAGCCCGGCCCGTTCGCGGCCGGCGACGGCGGCGTCGTCCGAGGTGGCCCCGAGCGCCTTCTCCCAACCCAGCTGCGCCAACGCACCCAGCAGCGCGAGGGACTGCGCCTGCTCGTCGTAGCGCGAACCTTGCGCTGCGCGGATCTCGGCGAGCAGCTCGTCGTGGCTGCACCCTGTCGCCGCTGCGTTGATCGCCAGGTACCAGGCGAAGTCGACCGCCGGCGGCGCCCACGTGGTGAGCGTCCCCCAGTCGAGGACGACCGCGCGCGCTCCGGCCACGCCGAGATTCGCCAGCTTGAGGTCGCCGTGCACGATGGTCGAGGGCCGCTCGAGCAGCGCTCCGGCCAACTGCGCGGGATCGTCATGGACGGCTGTCACGGCGGCCGAGACGTCATCGTCGGCGAGTTCGTGGAAGCGAGCCCAGCCCTCGCCGGCGAGCCGAGGAACCAGGTGATCGGCGGCGAACGGCGCGCACGCCGCCGGCGACAGGAATGTCAGATAGGCGGCCAGCGGACACAGGTGCGCGGTTTCGGCCGTGGAGAGTGCCGCGTGCAGCGCGGTCGCGGCGCCGAGCAGCACCTGCCGTTCATCCGCTGTCGGCGGCGCGTCGGCGAACAGCTGCGGCGATACATCGCGCATGACGACGACAGCCCCGCCCGGCCCGGGTTCGACGTCGAGCATCGCGTGGTCGACCGCCGGCGGCACCCGCGCGAAGATGCCGTCGGCCCACAGCGCGGCGATCCGCCCGTCGTCGCCGGTCGCCTGCATGATCCAGTCCTGCCGGGCGTCGGCATGTTTGATGACGACTGTCGAGCCGTCCTCGAGCCAGCCGCGCTCGAGCGCCGAACCCGAAGCACCGGACGAACCGAGCGGTTCGGTACGCACCAGGCGGTCGAGGACTCTGGTCGCCACAAGACGGGAGTCTTGCACTATGCATGTCCTCATGACGGGACTCCGGACGGCGGTCGCGGCACTGGCGGCCGGCGCAGTGCTCGCGAGCTGCTCGTCGTCCACACCCGGCGGGCCGGACCGGAGCTCGCACGCGACCGCACCGTCGGTGAACACAGGTGCCGCCGCCGTGCAGCGCTACCTCGACGCGGTGAACGCACTGTGCGACGCGCTCCTGCCGAAGATCGACGCGGTGACCCACGGGGGCAGCCTCGACATCCCGCGGGCGGAGTTCTTCGATCAGCTCCCCGCGCACCAGCGGCTGCGCGACCGGTTCGACCGCGACCTCGCCGGGATCGCCGTCCCGCCGCAGGCACATGACCAGGCCGCCGCGCTGGCGGACTACATCCGTTTCGCCGACGAGCTAGACCGCAAGCGACTGCAGGCCGCGCGGCAGGGTGCAGCGGCTTACCGGCAGGAGATCCGCGCGGAGCTCGAGTCGGCGGCTGCCGATCCGTCCATCGCGGCCCGCACCGCCGCCGGCTTCCACGAGTCGTGCAACGCCCGCTGACCCGACCGCGCCGCTCGGCGAACATGATCAACACGGCCGAACGCGCGTCATGACGCGCATTCGGCCCTGTTGTCGAGATGGGGGCGGGCCTCAGTGGTAGCCCCTAGCTGTTGTGGTCGACCGTCACGTTCCCGTCGGCGAGGTGCACGTTGACCGTGATGGGCGCGCCGCGGGCACCGGTGACCGGCTCGACGGTCCGGGAGATCCCGACGCCGCCCTCGGTCGCGCCCACCTCGCTGCCGTCGGCGACGAGTTGGCCGAAGTGGATGTCCGCCTGGACGACGACGTTCTGGTCCGGGCCGGTCAGGATCTTCAGCTGCCCGGCGCCGAGTGTGACGTCAATGGTGCGCGGCGCGGTCTGCGTGCCGAGGTCGCGCAGATCGAGCACGCCCTGGCCGAATGCGAGCCGGTACTCCGCGGCCGGTGCCGTCGTCGGATGCCAACTCCGCTGGCCGACGCCGTCGTGCAGGCTGAAGTGGCTGCCGCCGAAGGCGATCGCGCCCGCACCGCCGATCACCAGCAGGGGCAGCATGCTGAACGGCGTGCGCCGCATCACCAGGCCGACGAGCAGGCCCGCGCCGATGATGCCGAGCACGACCCAGAAGTAGGTCTGGAAGTCGATGCCGGTCACCGCGTCCGCGATGCCGAGGGCGGTGAGCGTCACGGCCAGCGCCACGATCATCGCGATCCGCAGCGGCAGTGAGCGGCGGCGGCGACGGCGCGAGGCGTCGCGTGCCTCGTCGAACCAGCTGCGCGCGTCGTTCATCCAGCTCGGCTGACCGTCGGCCGCCTCACCGTCTTTCGTGAGGTCGACCGGGGCAGTCGACCCGCCGCCCGCGCCGGCCGGCCCGGCTGCAGGTGGCGCGGTCGCCGCCGGTGGCGATGTGGTCGCCTGCATCTCCCGGCGGGTGAAGACGACGACGAGCAGCACGACGACGGCGATCACCGGGAAGAACGGCCCGGGCGACCACCAACTGAAGGCGACGGCCCAGATGAACAGCCCGGCCATCACTGCGACGATCCACAGCGGTACCCGCCGGCGCCGCACCCAGGCGATGAAGCCGTCGATCGGCGCGTGCGCGGTGCCGCCGTCCGGGATCGCGGCCCAGGCGAGCAGGTAGGCGAGGATTCCGGCGCCGCCGAAGAACGCGGAGGTGGCGAACAGCACGCGGAACAGCACCGGGTCGACGCCGAAGTACTCGCCGAGCCCGCTGCTCACGCCGGCCGCGACGCGGTTGCTCCGGTTGCGGCGCAGCGTCCGTATACCGGATGTAGGAGTTGGAGCGGCCGGGCCGCCGAACGTGTCACTGGTGGTCATGGCCGAAAGCCTGACCCACCGAGCCGGGTCGGGGCATCGGGCGTAGCCCCGATTTGCACCCTGAGACGCAGCACTGCGCGATGTCCGGGGTGCACCTGATGCGACTCAGCACCCATGACGGCAATCATGGAGCAGTGACCACGTCTGCCGCACCGGCGCGCCGCCTCTATCGGCGGCCGGATCTGGGCATTCTCGGCGGGGTCGCCACCGGCATCGCGCAGCACGTGCGCGTCCCGGCGAAGTTCATCCGGCTGGCGTTCGTCGTCCTTGCCCTGGCCGGCGGGCTCGGCGTCGCGCTGTACGGCGCCTATCTCATCGTGCTCCCGACGGCCCCGGACGCCGGCCGCGGGCGTTGGCCCGCGTGGCTCGAGTACGTGCTTGCGGGCCTGGCCGCGGTGGTCGCGGTCGGCGTGTTCGCCACCTCGGCACCGGCAGGCAGCTTGTTCGCACCGCTGCTGCTCGCCTGCATCGGCGGCGCGCTGATCTGGCGGCAGGCGAGCGAGCCGGACCGCGCCCGGCTGCGCTCGCTGTCGCGCAGCTCGCTCGAGGCCGCCGGCGGCGACCGGCTCGGCCGGGTGCGGCTGGTCTCGGGCGCGGCGCTGGTCGTGGGCGGCGCCGTGTGGGCGCTGGCCCGCGCGGATTTCTCCGCGTTCCGCGACGGCTTGCTTGCGGTCATCGTCACCGTCGTCGGCCTGGCGCTGATCACCGGTCCGTGGTGGATGCGGATGATGACCCAGTTGGCGAGCGAGCGCGCCGAGCGGATCCGTTCCCAGGAGCGCGCCGACATCGCGGCCCGCGTCCACGACTCGGTGTTGCAGACGCTCGCCCTCATCCAGCGCAACGCCGAGTCGCCGCGCGAGGTCGCGCGGCTCGCGCGTGGCCAGGAGCGCACCCTGCGCTCGTTGCTGTACGGCGACCGGGACGCGACGGGACAGTTCGCGGACGAGCTGCGGAGCGCGGCAGCGGAGGTGGAGGACGCTTACGCGGTGAGCGTCGATGTCGTGATCGTCGGCGACACGCCGCTCGACCCGGATCTGGCCGCGGTCGCCGCGGCCACCAAGGAGGCCCTCGTCAACGCGGCGAAGCACTCCGGCGTCACCGCGGTCAGCCTGTACGCGGAGATCGAGAAAGAGCAGGTCAGCGTGTTCGTCAAGGATCGGGGCGTCGGTTTCGAGGTGGACGCCGTGGCCGACGACCGGCAGGGCGTCCGTGGTTCGATCATCGCCCGCGTCGAACGGCACGGCGGGACGGCGCGGCTGACGAGCACCGCCGGCGGCGGCACCGAGGTCGAATTGAGGTTGACGCGGTGAAAGGTGGAGTAAACGCTCACCTCCGCTTCGCGGACCACGATTGTCGGCGGCGAGGATGACTGGCCAGATCAGGGTCGTGCTGGTCGACGACCATGCGATGTTCCGCACCGGCGTGCGGGCCGAGCTGGGCAACCGGGTCGACGTGGTCGGTGAGGCCGGCACGGTGCCCGAAGCCATCACCGTCATCACGTCGGCGCAACCCGATGTCGTGCTGCTGGACGTGCACATGCCCGACGGCGGTGGGCTCGCTGTGCTCGAAGCGGTGTCCAGGCAGCTGCCGCAGATCCGGTTCCTCGCGCTGTCGGTGTCCGACGCGGCCGAGGACGTCATAGCGGTGATCCGGGCCGGCGCGTCCGGCTATGTCACGAAGACCATCTCCGCCGACGATCTGGCCGCCGCGATCATGCGCGTGGCAGACGGCGACCCCGTCTTCAGCCCACGGCTGGCCGGATTCGTGCTCGACGCCTTCCGGGACGCTCCCTCGGTGCCCTCGATCGACCCCGAGATCGACCTGCTCACGCCGCGCGAGCGAGAGGTGCTGCGGTTGCTCGCGCGCGGCTACGCGTACAAGGAGATCGCGTCCGAGCTGTTCATCTCGATCAAGACCGTCGAGACCCATGCCTCGAACGTGCTGCGCAAGCTGCAGCTGTCCAACCGGCACCAGCTGACCCGCTGGGCGGCCGATCGCCGCATTCTGTAGCCGGCGTTACGGATCAGCGCTGCCCGCGGCAGACCTGCAGCACCGCGTCCGCGAGCGCCGCGCCGTGCGGGCCGAGTGCGCTGCGGTAGGTGTCGAGGATGACGCGTTCCCGGCCGAGTTCGACGCGCGTCCCGCCGGCACCCATCCGGGCGGCCTGGGTCCGCGCGGACAGCTTGGCCCGCTCGGCGACCAGCCGGGCGATCGCCTCGTCCAGTGCGTCGATCTGTGCGCGAAGCACCGGGATCGCCGCTGCGGCGTCGGGAGCCGGCGCGTCAATGGCGGCGGTGGGGTTCATGGTCGTCCCTCTCGAAGGGCTCCGGTCCGGCCCGGACAAGGCAAACGCCCCGGGTTCGGTCCCGGGGCGTCGGTTGTCAGTTGGCGTCAGCCAGCAACAGGCACCGGGGATCGGTACCCATAAAAGAAGCGGTTGCTGCGCACGGATTGATGGTGACACGGGCCGACACGATGCGGCAAGTCGGCCCGAGCCGTGGGGCCGACCGCTCAGTGGTCGGCGCCGAGCGTGTCCTTCTCCTCTTCGGCCTCCACGAGCGTCTGCTCGACGTGCTCCTGCACGCGATCGCGCGGCAGCCGGACCTTGAGCGCGATCGCGTACACGAGCGCCGAGAGCACGAGGATCAGCACGAATCCCCAGCCGAAACCGATCACGCCGCGGTTGCCGTCGCTCGGATCGGGGTAGCTGCCGAGGTAGCTGATCAGGGCCATGCCGCCGAGCCACGGGAGCACCCATGACGCACCGGCCCGCCAGTCCATGGCCGGCATCTGCTCGCGCCGGAACGCGGCGTAGACGGCCAGTAGGACGAAGCCGAGCAGGATGCCGACGAACAGCTTCCAGTCGACGTCCCATCCGGCCCAGTAGACGATCAGGTTCGACGAGTAGAACGCGAGTACCGGGATCACGTCGCCGAACGGCACGCGGAACGGGCGCTTCGCGTCCGGCAGCTCGCGGCGCAGCGCTGCCAGGGCCATCGTGCCGGCGCCGAAGGACAACACCGTCGCGGACGTGACGAAGCCGACCAGCTGCTGCCAGCTCGGGAACGGCAGCAGCACGATCAGACCGATCACGAACGCGACGATCAGCCCGATCACCGGCACGCCCCGGTCGGTGGTGTGCGCGAGGTTGCGCGGCGCGTTGCCGTTGCGGCCCATCGCGTAGGACACCCGGCTCGTCACCGTCGTGTAGATCAGCCCGGTGTCAGCGGGCGACACGATCGCGTCGACGTACAGCACGGTGGCCAGCCAGCCCAACCCGATCAGCGACGCGATCGCGGCGAGCGGCCCGAAGTCGTTGGCGAAGTCCAGGTTAGTCCAGCCGTGGGACGAGACGAGGTCGCCCGGCCGGACCGCGGCGATGAATGCGATCTGCAGCGCTATGTAGATGATCCCCGTCAGGATCACCGAGCCGACGACCGCGATGGGGACGTTGCGCTTCGGGTTGTTCGTCTCACCGGCCAGCTCGATGCCCTGCCGGAAGCCGAGGTAGGAGAAGACGATGCCCCCGGTGGCGATGGCGGTGAACACGCCGTGTGCGCCGTCGGTCGCGAAGCCGTGGCTGCTGAAGTTCGACGTGTGGAACGCCGTGACCATGAAGGCGACGATCACGAGCACGATGACGCCGAGCTTCCACCACACCGCGACGTTGTTGATCCGGGCGAACCAGCGGATGCCGAAGTAGTTGACCAGCACGAAGAACGCCATCCCGAACACGGCGACGAGGTAGCCGAGGCCGGTGAGCGTGTGCACCGTCTCGCCGTTCGAGGCGGTGTGCTCGGAGGTGAACGGCGCGTACTTGGTCGCGTACTGCAGAGCGCCCTCGACCTCGATCGGTGCGGTGGTCGATACGGCGACCCAGAGGATCCAGCCGGTCGTGTAGCTCGCGAACGAGCCGAACGCGATGTGCGGGAAGCGGACCACCCCGCCGGAGAGGGGGAACATCGTGCCCAGCTCGGCGTAGACGAGGGCGATCAGCAGGATCATCACTCCGCCGATGACCCACGAGAGGATCGCGGCGGGTCCGGCGAGCTGCGCGGCAGTCAGCGCGCCGAACAACCAGCCGCTGCCGATGATCGACCCGACACTCGCGAACAGCAGGCCGATGACGCCGACGTCGCGGCGCATCGTGACGTGTTCCCCGCCGCTTCCCGACTGCCCCTTTGCCTGCCGCTTCACCGTCGTCGTCATCGGCGTCGCCCTTCGTTCACCCAAATTTCCTGACCTCCCCTTACCCGGGGACGAACCGCCATCAAACGGACGTAAGCCTCGTCGGCGCCCGCACGTACGCTGGAGCGGAGATGAACCAGCCGTCCGACGCCTTGTTCGCGATGCCAGCGGCGCAGTCGGCCGACGAGGCCGAGCCGAGGCGTCCGCGCACCCGCCTCGCAGTTGATCCGGCGACCCTGCTGGACGGGCTGAACCCGCAGCAGCGGGCAGCCGTCGTGCACGAGGGCGGCCCGTTGCTGATCGTGGCCGGCGCCGGCTCCGGCAAGACTCGTGTCCTGACGCATCGCATCGCCTATCTGCTCGCCGAGCGCGGCGTCACGCCGAGCCAGATCCTCGCCATCACCTTCACCAACAAGGCTGCGGGTGAGATGAAGGAACGGGTCGCCACCCTCGTCGGCCCCCGCGCGCGCACGATGTGGGTGTCCACCTTCCACTCGATGTGCGTGCGGTTGCTGCGCGCCGAAGCCAAGGTGCTCGGGCTCAAGTCGTCGTTCTCGATCTACGACGCCGACGACTCGAAGCGGCTCATGACGATGGTCGGCCGCGAACTCGACCTCGACCCCAAGCGATATCCCGCCCGATCGCTGCTGTCCCAGGTCAGCAACCTGAAGAACGAACTCGTGACGCCTGCTGCGTGGGCGGACAAAGCGAGCAATGCGCCGGAGAAGGTGATCGCCGAGGCGTATCAGCGTTATCAGGCGCGGCTGCGCGACGCGCACGCGCTCGACTTCGACGACCTGATCATGACCGCGGTGCAGTTGCTGCAGCAGCATCCGGCGGTCGCTGACGCGTATCGCCGGCGGTTCCGGCACGTGCTGGTCGACGAGTACCAGGACACCAACCACGCGCAGTACATGCTCGTCCGCGAACTGACCTCCGGCGACGATCCCGCCCAGCTCGCCGTCGTCGGCGATGCGGACCAGTCGATCTACGCGTTCCGCGGGGCGTCCATCCGCAACATCCTCGAGTTCGAGCGCGACTACCCGGCCGCGACCACGATCATGCTCGAGCAGAACTACCGCTCCACCCAGACGATCCTGTCGGCCGCGAACGCGGTGATCGCGCGCAACCCCGACCGCAAGCCGAAGAATTTGTGGTCCGATGCCGGCAGCGGCGAGCAGATCGCCGGCTACGTGGCCGAAAACGAGCACGACGAGGCGGCGTGGGTCGCCCAGCGCATCGAGGAACTGTCCGATGCCGGCGACGCGATCGCGTCCGACGTCGCGGTCTTCTACCGCACGAACGCCCAGTCACGCGTGTTCGAAGAGGTGTTCATCCGGGTGGGCCTGCCCTACAAGGTCGTCGGCGGCGTGCGCTTCTACGAGCGGCGCGAGATCCGCGACGCACTGGCCTACCTGCGCATCATCGCGAACGTCGACGACCTGGTGTCGTTGCGCCGCATCCTGAACACCCCGCGCCGCGGAATCGGCGACCGCGCCGAGGCGTGCGTCGAAGTCTTCGCCCAGCAGGAGGGCATCACGTTCGGCGCCGCGCTCGAACGCGCCGACGTCGTGCCCGGCCTCGCGACGCGCTCGATGAACGCGATCCAGGAGTTCACCGCGATGATGACCACCCTGCGCGGTGTCGCGGCCGGCCCGGACGCGACCCCCGCCGCGGTGCTCGAGGCGGTGCTCGACCAGACCGGGTACCTGCGCGAGCTGCAGGCGTCGAGCGACGCGCAGGACGAATCACGCCTGGACAACCTGCGCGAACTCGTCAGCGTGGCGAGCGAGTTCGAGGAGCAGCGCACCGCGCTGGGCGAGCCCGCCGAGCTCGACGCGTTCCTCGAGCAGGTGTCGCTCGTCGCCGACGCCGACACGGTGCCCGACGCGTCCGGCGGGGTGGTCACCCTGATGACGCTGCACACCGCGAAGGGACTGGAGTTCCCGGTCGTGTTCCTGACCGGCATGGAAGAGGGCGTGTTCCCGCACCTGCGCTCGCTGGGCGACCCCGACGAGATGGCCGAGGAGCGCCGGCTCGCCTACGTCGGCATCACCCGCGCCCGGCAGCGCCTGCATGTGTCCCGCGCGCTGTCCCGAGCCGCGTGGGGTGCGCCGGTGTGGAACCTGCCGTCCCGGTTCCTCGACGAGATGCCGCAGGAGCTCGTGTCGTGGAGCGGGGCGGTCGACCGGGTGCCGTTCGTCGACCGCTACGGCGACGACGCGCCCGCCCGCCACGGCGACCACGGTTACCAAGCCGGCAGCGCCCGCAACACCCGTCGGTCCGCGCAGGAGCAGCTCGTCGCCTCGCGGATGGCCGGGGGTCGCGGGCTGCGGGGCGGCGCCGGGAACCGGGCGATCCCTGCGCTTGCGGTCGGTGACCGCGTTACGCACGACGCGTGGGGGATGGGCACCGTCGTCGATCTGCGCGGAGCTGGGGACGGGTTGCAGGCGCAGGTCGACTTCGGCGCGGGCACCGGCCGCAAGTGGCTGATGCTGCGCTACGCCCCGCTGCAGAAGCTCTAGCTCCGCCAGCTGTCCGCCCTTCAGTACGTGTACACGTGCCAGGGGCGGACAACTCGGTGGGAAAGGCGCGGAAGTACGCTCACTGTCGTGAGTGACCGCATCCGGATCGTCATCGGCAAGCCCGGTCTCGACGGCCACGACCGCGGGGTGAAGGTGATCGCGCGCGCACTTCGCGACGCCGGCATGGAGGTCGTCTACACCGGCCTGCACCAGACGCCGGAGCAGATCGTGCAAACCGTGATCCAGGAGGACGCCGACGCGGTCGGCCTGTCCGTGCTCTCCGGCGCGCACATGACGCTGTTCCGCCAGTTGATCGACCTGCTGAAGCAGCGCGAGGCCGGAGACGTGGTCGTGTTCGGCGGCGGCATCATCCCGGACGAGGACATCCCCGAGCTGGCGAAGCTCGGTGTCGCGAAGGTCTTCACGCCGGGCGCTCCGCTGGACGCCATCGTCGAGTGGGTGAGAGCGAACGTCGGCTCCGACGCATCGTGAAACGAATCTCAGGGCGCAGCGGCCGGGCGTGCCGGCTGGTTAGTGTCCAAGGGTTGTCCCCAGCGAGAGAACGGACGTAGACGACGGTGGACCTGTTCGAGTTCCAGGCCAAGGAGCTGTTCCGCAAGCACGGGGTGCCGGTGAGCCTCGGCGAGGTCGCCACGACGCCGGACGAGGCGCGGGCGATCGCCGAGCGGATCGGCGGTGTCACGGTCGTCAAGGCGCAGGTGAAGATCGGCGGCCGCGGCAAGGCCGGTGGCGTCAAGGTGGCCAAGACGCCGGACGAGGCGCGCGCGCACGCCGAGCAGATCCTCGGGATGGACATCAAGGGCCACACGGTGCATCGGGTGCTGGTCGACCCGGGTGCGGACATCCGGGAGGAGTACTACGTCTCGTACCTGCTCGACCGCGCCAACCGGACCTTCCTGGCGATGGCTTCCTACGAGGGCGGGATGGAGATCGAGCAGCTCGCCGCGGAGCGGCCGGAGGCGCTCGCCAAGGTCCCGGTCGACGCGAGCGCCGGCGTCGACGCGGCGAAGGCGCGGGAGATCGCCACCGCCGCGAAGTTCCCGGCCGACCTCGTCGAGCCGGTGGCCGACGTCCTGGTGAAGCTGTGGGACACGTTCGTCGGCGAGGACGCGACGCTCGTCGAGGTCAACCCGCTCGCCAAGGTCGGCGACGGCCGGGTGCTGCTGCTCGACGCGAAGATCACCCTCGACGAAAACGCCGGCTTCCGGCACCCCGACCACGAGGCGCTGG
>JAVHVB010000237.1:0-6008 GCA_032160775.1 Pseudonocardiales bacterium
GACTGGCTCGAGACCAGGTCGGACGAGCCCGCCCTGCCCGTCGCGACGTATGTGCGCGCGTACGCGCCGGCCGCCGAGGACATCCGCGCGCAGAGCATCGAGATCGCCGGCGACCACCCGCCGGCGGCGTTGCTCGGCCGGCTGCGGGCACCGATCGCCGCGCCGGCGGCGGTCGCGGCCGGCACGGTGATCGCCGGCCCGCGCGGCCCGATCACGGCGCGCGACTTCGTCGGCACCCGGGTGCTCGACCTCGTCGTGCACTGTGACGACTTCGCCCGCTCGCTGCCGGACCGGGACCCGCCGGCGCTCGTGCGGGCGCCGTTGGCGGCCACGACGCGGATGCTTGCCGAGATGCTCGCGTTCGCCGCGCCCGGCCGCTCGGTCGAGGTGCGCATCGCGCCGTTCGTCGCCGTCCAGGCGATCGAGGGGCCGCGACACACCCGGGGCACGCCGCCCAACGTCATCGAGATGGACCCGGTGAGCTGGCTGCGGGTGGCCACCGGCCGGGAAGCGTTCGCCGCGGCGGCGGGCCGCGGCGCGATCCGGGCGAGCGGCGCCCGCGCCGACCTGACCCCGTACCTCCCCCTGCTGGCATGAGACCCCTGCTGGCATGAGACAGGGGAAGCAGCGCAACGCTGTGTGTCGGTTCGGGACAGCCGTCCGCGTTCCGTAGACTCGGGGCGTGGCCCGCGGTGACGGCAAGCTATCCCACGACCTTCTACCCAACGAGGACAAACGACCGCAGGACGCCTGCGGGGTGTTCGGCGTCTGGGCGCCGGGCGAACAGGTCGCCAAACTGACCTACTTCGGCCTGTACGCCTTGCAGCACCGCGGCCAGGAAGCCGCCGGCATCGCGGTCAGTGACGGCAGTTCGCTCGTCGTCTACAAGGACCTCGGGCTGGTCAGCCAGGTGTTCGACGAGGCCACGCTCACCACCCTGCAAGGCCACATCGCGGTCGGCCATACCCGGTACTCGACCACCGGCTCGACGACGTGGGAGAACGCCCAGCCCAGCTTCCGCACCACACCCGCCGGCACCCACCTTGCGCTCGGCCACAACGGCAACCTGGTGAACACCGCCGAACTCGCCGACGAGGCCCGCGCCGCCGGGATCCGCAGCGACATGGGTGCGACGACCGATTCCGAACTGGTCACCGCGCTGCTCGCCGCCCGGCCCGACGTCAGCGTCGAGCAGGCGGCGATGGAGGTGTTGCCCAAGCTCCGCGGCGCCTTCTCGCTCACCTTCATGGACGAGCACACCCTCTACGCCGCCCGGGACGCGCAGGGCGTCCGGCCGCTCGTCCTCGGCCGCCTCGAGCGCGGCTGGGTGGTCACCTCCGAGACGGCCGCCCTCGACATCGTCGGCGCCAGCTTCGTCCGGGAGATCGAGCCCGGCGAGCTGATCGCGATCGACGAGGACGGGCTGCGCTCCCAGCACTTCGCCGCGGCACAGCCGAAGGGCTGCGTCTTCGAGTACGTGTACCTCGCCCGGCCGGACACCACGATCGCCGGGCGCAGCGTCCACTCGACCCGGGTCGAGCTCGGCCGGCGGCTGGCGACGGAGCATCCCGCCGAGGCGGACCTGGTGATCCCCGTCCCCGAGTCGGGCACGCCGGCCGCGATCGGTTACGCCGAGGCCTCCGGCATCCCGTACGGCGTGGGGCTGGTCAAGAACTCCTACGTCGGACGTACCTTCATCCAGCCGTCGCAGACCATCCGGCAGCTGGGCATCCGGCTCAAGTTGAACCCGCTGCGCGACGTCATCCGAGGCAAGTGGCTGGTGGTCGTGGACGACACGATCGTGCGCGGCAACACCCAGCGCGCCCTGGTCCGGATGCTGCGCGAGGCCGGCGCCCTGGAGGTGCACGTGCGCATCTCCGCACCTCCGGTCAAATGGCCGTGCTTCTACGGCATCGACTTCGCGTCGAAGGCCGAGCTCGTGGCCAACGGCCTGGACGACGACGGGATCCGCGCCTCGATCGGCGCCGACTCACTCGGCTACGTCTCGCTGGAGAGCATGATCGCGGCGACCGAACAGCCGAAGACCCGGCTCTGCCGGGCGTGCTTCGACGGCCACTACCCGATCCCGCTGCCCGAGGTGGTCGGCAAGCACGTACTGGAGGGCATCGAGCGCTACGTGGGCCGCGAGCCGGAGCACGCGTCGTCGTTCGCCGCCGAAGACGCCCTGTTGCGCCCGTGACCTTCGCGCACGGCGAGGCCCGGCCATGAGCTCGTACGCCGACGCGGGCGTCGACATCGCGGCCGGCGATCGCGCCGTCGAGCTGATCAAGCGCGCGGTGCGGCGCACCGACCGGCCGGGCACGGTGGGCGGCCTGGGCGGCTTCGCCGGGCTGTTCCAGCTCGACCTGGCGAAATACCCGCAGCCGGTGCTCGCGAGCTCGACCGACGGGGTCGGCACGAAGCTGGCGATCGCGCAGGCGCTGGACCGGCACGACACGATCGGCATCGATCTGGTCGCGATGGTCGTCGACGACCTCGTCGTGGTCGGCGCCGAACCGCTGTTCCTGACCGACTACATCGCCACCGGCAAGGTGCTGCCGGAGCGGATCGCCGCCATAGTCGCGGGCGTGGCCGAGGGGTGCGTCCAGGCGGGATGCGCGCTGGTCGGCGGCGAGACCGCCGAACATCCCGGCGTCATGCGCCCGGACGAGTACGACATCTCCGGCACCGGCGTCGGCGTGGTGAACGCCGACGCGGTGCTCGGCCCCGAGCAGGTGCGGCCGGGCGACGTGCTGATCGCGCTCGGCTCGTCCGGGCTGCACTCGAACGGGTACTCGCTGGTCCGGCACGTCCTGCTCGAGCAAGCCGGGCACCAGCTCGCCGACCGGCCGGCGCTGCTCGGCGGGCGGACGCTCGGCGACGAGCTGCTCACCCCGACCCGCATCTACGCCCTGGACTGCCTCGCGCTCGCCGCCGAGTGCGGTGCGCGCGCGTTCGCCCACATCACCGGCGGCGGCTTGGCCGGCAACCTCGTGCGCGTCATGCCGGCCGGAATCATCGCCACTGTCGACCGCGCCACCTGGGCGCCCGGCCCGGTCTTCGAACTCGTCCGCGCCGCCGGCGGGGTGTCGCGGGCCGAGCTGGAGCTGACCTTCAACCTCGGCGTCGGGATGGTGGCCGTGCTGCCGGCCGAGGCGGCGCGCGACGCGCTGGCGCTACTGGCCGGACGGAGCGTGCCGGCGTGGCCGATCGGAAGACTTTCCACCGGAGACGGCCCCGCCCGCGCGGAACTCGTCGGCGATTACGCCGGAACGGCCGGAACCTGGCGTTAGCGTGCCGCTCGCGTCGCGGTGGCACTGGCGCGGGTTCACCGGGTCAGGATGCGGTCCGCCCAGCGTTACTGGGGTTCGTGAAGCACATGGACATGCAATTGTCCAGGGTCAACGGTCCGTACCGGTCCAGTCTTCGTGCTCATCCTCAGCTGCGTCCGGATCGTCGCCCGCGCCCTCGACGCCGGCCGATCCGGTCCGGCCCAGCTCGCGCTGTAACGCTTCGAGATCGGTCAGGTGCTGAGTGTTGTACTTCAGCTCACGGGCCACTTTTTGCTGCTTTGCCTTCGCACGGCCGCGCCCCATGGGTCAGCCCCCTCGCTCGCGTGCTCATCCGGGGCGGCGTGCGTTCCTTCGAGGGGGCCCGCGTCCCGCGCCGGGAAAGTTGTCGTGTCGTGTGCCAAGCGTACTCCGACGCCGCGCAGGGCCGCACGTGGGTGAAGCGTGTCCGGAACTGTCCACTAACGTCCGATTTAAGTCCGGGAAAAAGGTACAGGCAGGTTGTGCCTGGCACAGAGTGGACAGTTGCACGTACATCTATGCGCACCGCGCTTCACCGCCTGCATACTTGGCGTCGTCCACGCGGAACAGGACCCGCGTGACATTTATGTAGAAGGGCGGCACAACCATGACGGCAGTTCGCCATCGTCCCGAGACCGAGGCTCTGCTCACGCCGTCTGAGGTCGCGACGCTGTTCCGCGTCGACCCGAAGACAGTCACGCGCTGGGCCAAGGCCGGCAAGCTCACCTCGATCCGCACGCTCGGCGGCCACCGCCGCTACCGCGAGACCGAGGTCCGCTCGCTGCTGGACGGCAACACCGCTACGGTCGACAGCTGACCGCAGCCAGCCAGCACTGAACCGCGCCGCCCGCGGAGCCCCTCACCGGGCTTCCGCCGGCGGTGTCGTTCGTCCCGGGTGAGCCTGTGCGGACCGGACCGGCGCACCTACGCTGAGCCGGTGACCGCACTCTCCTACGCCAGCGAGCGGTGCCCGGCGCCCCTGCTGGGCGAGACGATCGACGCCAACCTGCGCCGCGCGGTGGCCCGATTCGCCGATCGCGAGGCGCTGGTCGACGTGCCGAGCGGCCGTCGCTACACCTACGCCGAGCTCGACGCGGCGGTCGACGAACTGGCCCGCGGGATGCTCGCCCGCGACATCGCCCAGGGCGACCGGGTCGGCATCTGGGCGCCGAACTGCGCCGAATGGTTCCTCGTCCAGTACGCGACGGCCCGGATCGGCGCGATCCTGGTCAACATCAACCCGGCATACCGGACGCACGAACTCGAGTACGTCCTGCGCCAGTCGTCCATCGGGACGCTCGTGTCGGCGACCTCGTTCAAGTCGAGCGACTACCGGGCGATGATCGAGGAGGTCCGGCCGCGGCTGGCGGACCTGCGCGACGTGGTCCTCATCGGTGACCCGAGCTGGGACGCCCTGATCGACGACGGGCTGCCGCTGACCGCGGCCGACGTCGCGGCCAGATCGGCGGAGCTCACCTTCGACGATCCGATCAACATCCAGTACACCTCGGGCACGACCGGTTTCCCCAAGGGCGCCACGCTGAGCCACCACAACATCCTCAACAACGGCTACTTCGTCGGCGAGGGCATGAGTTACACCGAGGCGGACCGGATCTGCGTGCCGGTGCCCTTCTACCACTGCTTCGGCATGGTCATGGGCAATCTCGGGTCGACCTCGCACGGCGCCTGCGTCGTCATCCCGGCGCCGGCGTTCGATCCGGCGGCGACGCTGCGCGCCGTTGAGCAGGAGCGGTGCACGTCGTTGTACGGCGTCCCCACGATGTTCATCGCCGAACTCGCACTGGAGAATTTCGCCGATTTTCAGCTGTCCTCGCTACGCACGGGCTGCATGGCCGGCTCGCCGTGCCCGGTCGAGGTGATGAAGCGGGTCATCGCCGAGATGCACATGGACGAGGTCACGATCTGTTACGGGATGACCGAGACCTCACCGGTGTCGACGCAGACGCGCAAGGACGACTCGCTGGACCGGCGCACCGGCTCGGTCGGCCGGGTGCACCCGCATCTGGAAGTGATGGTTGTCGACCCGGAGACCGACCGCCCGGTGCCGCGCGGCGAACCGGGCGAACTGTGCACCCGCGGCTACTCGGTGATGATCGGCTACTGGGACGAGCCGGAGAAGACCGCCGAGGTGCTGCGCCGTGGCTGGATGCACACCGGCGACCTGGCCACGATGGACGACGACGGCTACGTCAACATCGTGGGCCGGATCAAGGACATGGTGATCCGTGGCGGCGAGAACGTGTACCCGCGCGAGATCGAGGAGTTCCTGTACACCCACCCGGACATCGTCGACGCGCAGGTCATCGGGGTTCCGGACGTGAAGTACGGCGAAGAACTGATGGCCTGGGTGCGGCTGCGCGACGGCGCGACGCTGGACGCGGAGGCGCTGCACGAGTTCTGCGCCGGGAAGCTCGCGCACTACAAGATCCCGCGCTTTGTGCACGTCGTGGACGAGTTCCCGATGACCGTCACCGGCAAGGTGCGCAAGGTCGAGATGCGCGCCGCGGCTGTCGAGCTGCTGGGGTTGGAAGGGGCGGATCAGGTCCGGCACGCGTGACCTGTGGGGCGGCGGGGACGCTTTTGCCCGCGGCTTCGTCGCTGTGATAGTTGTAGGGCCCAACTAGTTGCATGCACCAAGCATCGGAGTAGGCCATGTCGGAGACCAGCGCACGGACG
>JAVHVB010000238.1:0-3697 GCA_032160775.1 Pseudonocardiales bacterium
CGGCGAGCTGTCGTGCCGATCCGTCGACACCCTGCCCGTTCGACGGATCGTCCTCGATGGCCGCTCGCGCGACGAAATAGCCCACCAGCGCGAACATGCCCGCCCGACCGACACAGCCGACGGTCCCGAGCACCGTCGCCGCTCGATCGATGCCCGGGCTCATCGCGCTCTCGTCGAGGTTGTCGCGGAAACTGCGACGGATGCCGGCAATCGCAAGGACGCACGCGGCCACCAGCAGCGCGAAGGCCAGCGCGCCGAGCAGGAACCAGCCGCCCGGCCAGCGCAGGACCCGCGCGCTCCATTGCGCCTGCTGTGCGTCCTCTGCACGAGATGACGTGCCGGTGCTCTCGTCCGAGGTCGCGGTCACGAAGCAGAAGATGCTGAAGGCGCCGTAGACCGCGAATCCCCAGGCCGCCACCAGCCGGGCGCCCCAACGCTTCGCGAGCGACGACTCTGCGTTGTGATGGATCACGGCGTCGAGCAGGCTGAACAGTGCGTAGAAGACCAGGCCGCAGGCCAGCACGAAGAGCACGACCCGGCCGCCGGACTGCGCGGCGATCGACTGCGCGACACCCGGTCCGCTCGCCGGCTTGCTCGTCGTATCGCCGCCGAGCGCGCCGGACGCGATGCGCCCGACGAGGTAGGCCAGGATCACGAAGACGACTCCACGTACGGCGAGACCGATCCGCGCGGCACGGTCGACCCAGGCCTCGTCCGCCAGTTGGCGGGTCGCCTGCCGGACGTTCACCGCCGCCGTCCGGGGCTAACTCAGACCGGGCGCTGAGTCGGCATCGAACGCGCCACCTGTGCCGGATCGCGGGTGACTACGTCACCGAGTGCCTCGTCGATCTGCTTCATCGCGTCGTCCGGGATCTTCACCCCGGCAGCCTTGACGTTCTCGGCCACCTGCTCAGGCCGGGAAGCGCCGACGAGCGCGGCCGAGACGTTGTCGTCCTGCAGCACCCACGCGACGGCCAGCTGCGCCATCGACAGGCCGAGGTCGGCGGCGATCGGAGCAAGGTCCTGAACGCGGACGAGCACGTCGTCGGACATCCAGCGCTTGATCATGTTCGCCCCACCGCGCTCGTCGGTGGCGCGCGAGCCGGCCGGCGCCGGCTGCCCGGGCCGGTACTTGCCGCTGAGGACGCCCTGCGCGATCGGCGACCAGACGATCTGCCCGATCCCGAGCTCGCGGCAGGTCGGCACGACCTCGTCCTCGATGATCCGCCACAACATCGAGTACTGCGGTTGGCTCGACACGAGCTGCACGCCGAGCTCCTTCGCGAGCGTGTGCCCGGCGCGGATCTGTTCGGGCGTCCACTCGCTGACCCCGATGTACAGCGCCTTGCCGGCGCGCACGACGTCGGCGAATGCCTGCATCGTCTCCTCGAGCGGAGTGAACGTGTCGTAGCGGTGCGCCTGGTAGAGGTCGACGTAATCCATCTGCAGGCGGCGCAGCGACCCGTTGATGCCCTCCATGATGTGCTTGCGCGACAGGCCGGTGTCGTTCTTGCCCTTCGGGTCGGGCCCGACCGGCCAGTAGACCTTGGTGAACACTTCGAGGGACTCCCGGCGCTCGCCCTTCAGCGCCGCGCCGAGCACCTCCTCGGCCCGTCCGTTGGCATAGACGTCGGCGGTGTCGAACGTGGTGATGCCGGAGTCGAGCGCGGCGCGCACGCACTGCGTCGCTATGTCGTTCTCGATCTGCGAGCCGTGCGTGAGCCAATTGCCGTAGGTGATCTCGGAGATCTGCATGCCGGAGTCGCCGAGGTAACGAAAGTCCATGAGTCAATCCTGCCCCCGAGCCACACGCTCGTACCCAAGCACCCCCGCCTGCGTGGATGCGCTCGGCCCGATAACCTCGCGGCGTGCTCGTGCCGCCGAATGTCGTGCTTCCCCTGTACGGGGAGGACGACACTCGCGGCGATCTGGCTCCCTGACCGGCGGTTCGCACTGCACTTGCCGTCCGACGCGGCGCGTGCCCGCCCGTCATCCGTCCGAGCCGTAGGAGCAGCGCCCGCATGGCCGAGCTGCGCACCGTCCTCACCACCCCGGAAGTGCCGACCCTGCTGACGACCTCGATGGTCGGCCGGCTGCCCACCGCGATGGCGACGCTCGCCACTCTGCTCCTGATCCGCGGGCAGGGTGGCAGCTACACGCTCGCCGGCGGGCTCGCCGCGCTCTTCACCGCGGGAGCCGCGATCGGACAGCCCGCGCTCGCGCGGGTCGTCGACCGCCTCGGGCAGTGGCAGGTACTGCTGACGGCCGCGATCATCAGCACCGCGGCGTTCGTCGTGCTGGCCGCAAGCGGGGCACACCACCCCGTGGTCTCTGCTGTCGCAGCAGCGCTGGCCGGCCTCGGCACGCCGCCGCTCGAACCATGCCTGCGCTCATTGTGGCCGCACATCGTGCCGGACGGGCCGGTGCTGCGCGCGGCGTTCAGCCTGGACGTCGGCGTGCAGGAGCTCGTGTTCGTCGTTGGTCCGCTGCTTACGGTGGCCGGCGTCGCGGTGCTCGGCCACGGCGGGGGTGTGCTGGGCTGCGCGCTGTTCGGGCTGGCCGGGACCCTTGGCTTCGCCGCGACCCGGACGTCCCGCGGTTGGTGTCCGACGCCATCGACGTCGGACACGCACGGGTCGCCCTTGCGGCACGGCGGGCTCGTCCGGGTCTTCTTGGTCGCGCTCGCGACGGGGGTGCCGGTGGGAGCGCTCGCGATCGTCGCCGCCGCCTTCGCCGACCAGCACGGCAGCTCGTCCATCACGGGCTGGGCGCTCGCTGCCAACGCCGCAGGAGCGCTCGTGTCCGGGTTGTACGGAGCGCTGCAGCCCATCGACAAGGCCGGCGCGCGGACACTCACCGCCGCCGGCCTGGCCCTCGGGGTCGGCTATCTGCCGTTGGCGCTTCCGCTGCCAGTGGCTCTGTGGATCGCCGCTGCTGCCCTGGCCGGCGTCGCGTTGCCCGTCGTGCTGACCCTGATCTTCCAGCGGGTGCAACTGCTGTGCCCGCCGAACCTGCTCACCGAGGCCAACGCGTGGGTGGTGACGGCGTTCGGTCTCGGCGCAGCGGCGGCGGCGCTGCTCGCCGGCATCGTGACCGATCATCTGCGTCCCGCGACGGCCATCCCGACGATGATCGTGGCCGGGGCGGTGTTCACCGCGGCCGTCTGCCTGCTGAGCCACCGCGACGACCAGGTTAGGGCCGTTACGGACGGGGCATGAGAACGGAAAAATCGTCGTTGTCGGGGTTGGCGTGCGGGCCGGACGGTTGCTGAATCGCCTTAGGTGATTTCTGGGTATGTCTAGGTCATGATCGAACGCCCTGACGAAGCCCGAATCGACCACCGCGCCACCCTCCTCCCGGAAGAAGAAGCGAGTGGCAGCGACGACCGCGAGGCGCAGGCCGAGATCATCCTCGAGGATTCCGACGAGCGCACGGCTGACCCCGAGGGGACCAAGCACGACTCCGTCCAGACGCCGGACTGATGCCACGGCCGCTCGTCGGTGGCACCCGACTCGTCGGGCGGCACTATCACTTGGGGGAGCGGGCGGTCGAGGTACTGACGGGCTGGGGGCCCGGCGCCACCGCACGCAACGTGCTCATCCGATTCCTCGATACGGACGAGCGAGTAGTGCGCCCGTTCCGGGGGCTGACGATCCAGCCGAGGCGGACGACCCAGTCGCGGACCGGTCAGCGACGC
>JAVHVB010000239.1:0-4856 GCA_032160775.1 Pseudonocardiales bacterium
GAGATGGGCGTTGATCTCCACGAACATGAGCAATTCGTGCGGACCCGAGCCGCCGACCTGATACGCGAGCGCGGCGCCGTCCCGTTGGATGTACTCGGTGTGCGGGCCGTCCACGGGCCGATCGTAGGCACGACGGGCGGACCGGGCGAATTACCGCCCGCTGCGTTTGCGGGCGCGGTAGGCGGCGACGTTCGCCCGGTTGCCGCAGCCGCGCTCGCAGAACCGGCGCGACCGGTTCTTCGAAAGATCGACCACCACGTCCTCGCAGTCGTCGGCCGCGCACACCCGGAGGCGGTCGAGTTCGTCGGTACGGATCACGTCGACGAAGGCCATCGCCGCCTCGACCATCATCCGGTCGGCCAGCGGCTGGTCCGCCGAGGTGGCGTGCAGGTGATAGTCCCACTCGTCGTGCTTGGTCAGGTAAGGCAGCGCGCTGCCCTCGC
Source organism: Pseudonocardiales bacterium (assembly GCA_032160775.1). GTDB lineage: Bacteria > Actinomycetota > Actinomycetes > Mycobacteriales > Jatrophihabitantaceae > Jatrophihabitans. The sequence continues at coordinate 444 of JAVHVB010000239.1, forward strand.
GCAGCAGTCCATTGACGAGCGTTACCGCGCCGTCCTTGTCCTCGTACCAGACCTGACGCAGCCGCGGGCGCAGCGCCTGCACCGCTGCCAACTCGGCCTGATCACGCTTCCGGGAGCCGGTGAAGCCCCAGTGGGTGAGGAATGCGTCGAGTTCGGCCAGATCGTCGAGGCCCCCGTTGGACTCGGTGTTCACGAGCTCCGCGGCAGCGGCGAGCGCCACCTCGGTGTCATGGGCAAAAATCACTTGACTCCTGTCACCTGCTCTGGCTAGCGTAATGAGTGTAAATCACTTCACCACTTACGAGGGAGGGGTCGTGCGGGCAAGCAGCGTCGGGCTGGGGCTGGCGGTGTTCTCCGCGGCCACGTTCGGCACGTCCGGCTCGTTCGCATCCTCGCTGATGGCCAGCGGCTGGACGCCCGGCGCGGCCGTCACCGTGCGCATCTCGCTCGCCGCCCTCATGCTCACCGTGCCGGCGCTGCTGCAATTGCGCGGCCGCTGGTCCCAGCTGCGCCGCAGCCTGCCCACCGTGCTCGCCTTCGGCGTCTTCGCGGTGGGCGGCGCGCAGCTGTTCTACTTCAACGCCGTCAATCACCTGTCGGTCGCCGTCGCGCTGCTGCTGGAGTACTCCGGGACGCTGCTCGTCGTCGGGTGGGTGTGGCTGCGCCATGGCCAGCGCCCGCGCCGGCTCACGGTCGGCGGCGCCGCGATCGCGCTCGCCGGCCTCGTCCTGGTGCTCGATCTGACCGGCGACCAGCGCGTCGACCTCGTCGGCGTGCTCTGGGGGCTGGCCGCGGCCACCGGGCTGGCCGGTTACTTCATCATCTCCTCGCGGACCGAGGACCCGCTGCCACCGCTCGCGCTGTCCTGGGCCGGGCTGGTCGTCGGCGCCGTGATCCTGATGCTGCTCGGCGCGGTCGGCGCGGTCCCCATGCGAGCGAACATGGACGACGCCGATTTCGACGGCCACCACGTCCACTGGCTGGTTCCGGTGTTCGGGCTGTCGTTCGTCGCGGCGGCGGTCGCGTACGCGGCCGGCATCGGTGCCGCCCGGCGCCTCGGTGCCCGGCTGGCCTCGTTCGTCGGGCTGGCCGAGGTGCTGTTCGCGGTGCTCTTCGCCTGGCTGCTGCTGGGCCAGCAGCCGACTCCGTTGCAGGGTATCGGCGGGTTGGTGGTGCTGGCCGGAATCGCGCTCGTCAAGGCGGACGAACGCGACGAGCAGCCGGCGGCCGTCGCACCGGAGCAGGAGCAGGAACCGGAGCCGGAGTTCGAGCCGGCCGTCTAGGCTCGGCCCGGTGACACGCGAGGTGCACGTCGCGGCCGAGCGGCTCGAGCGCTGGCTGGCCGGGTTCACCGAGCGGCACGGCGAGACGCGGCGCACGGCCGGCGCGGACTTCGTGGAACTCGTCGGTGCGGACCGTGCCCTGGCCCGCGTGGACGTGCCCTTCCCGCCGCTCACCGGTGATCTCGTCGAGCACGTCGTGCGCGAGCGGACCGTCGGCGTGTTGCTCGTGCGCCGCGGTGGCTACGCCGTCGGCGTCTTCGACGGGACCCGGCTGGTCGCGTCGAAGGTCGGGTCGAGCTACGTGCAGGGCACGACGAAAGCCGGCGGCTCGTCGCAGCAGCGCTACGCGCGCCGCCGCGCCAACCAGGCGAGCGCTGCGTTCGCAAAGGCCGCCGAAGCCGCGGTTCGGGTACTTGCCGACGCGCAGCTGGACGGCCTCGTCGCCGGCGGCGACCGGGAGGCGGTCCGCGCGGTGCTCACCAACGCCCGGCTCGCGCATCTTCAGCCGGTCGGGCCGTGGCTGACGGTGAAGGATCCGCGGCTGCGCGTGCTCGTGGCCACGCCCGACCAGTTCCGCAGCATCCGCATCCGGCTTGATCCCTGAGGGCGGTCCGGTGCGGGTCGCCCGGCCACTCTGGTAGGCAGAACACATGGGGAACGCGCCGACGCCTTTGACCACCCGTCCGGCCTGGGTCGCGCTCGGCGAGCACTCCGCGGAAATGGCCGGGCAGCATCTGCGCGAGCTGTTCGCCGACGATCCGCAGCGCGGCGAGCGGTTGACGGCCGAGGCGTGCGGCATCTATCTCGACTACTCGAAGAACCGGGTCACCGACGAGACGCTGCGCCTGTTGGTCCAGCTCGCCGACGAGTCCGGGCTGCGCGAGCGCATCGACGCGATGTTTCGCGGCGAGCGGATCAACGTCACCGAGGACCGTGCCGTGCTGCATGTGGCGCTGCGCGCCCCGAAAGGCGCGAGCTTCGAGGGCAACGGGGTGAATGTGGTGCCCGCCGTCCACGAGGTGCTCGACCGGATGGCCGAGTTCGCCCGCGCGGTGCGGGCGGGCACGTGGATCGGGCACACGGGCCGGCCGATCCGCAATATCGTCAACATCGGCATCGGTGGCTCGGACCTGGGGCCGGTGATGGCCTACGAGGCGCTGCGGTCCTACTCGGCGCGCGAACTCACCTTCCGCTTCGTCTCGAACGTCGACGGCACGGACTTCGTCGAGGCCACGCGAGATCTCGACCCCGCCGAGACGCTGTTCGTCGTCTCGTCCAAGACGTTCACCACGCTCGAGACGATGACGAACGCGGCGACCGCGCGCGACTGGCTGCTCGCCGCACTCGATGACCGCTCGGCGATCGCGAAGCACTTCGTCGCCGTCTCGACGAACGCCGAGGCGGTGTCCGAGTTCGGCATCGACGTCATGAACATGTTCGGGTTCTGGGACTGGGTGGGCGGCCGGTACTCGATGGACTCAGCGATCGGGCTGTCGACGATGATCGCCATCGGCCCAGACGCCTTCGGCCAACTGCTGGCCGGCTTCCACGAGATGGACGAGCATTTCCGCGCGGCACCGTTCGACGAGAACCTGCCGGTGCTGCTCGGGCTGCTCACGGTCTGGTACGCGGACTTCTTCGGCGCGCAGACCCAGGCGGTGTTGCCCTACGACCAGTACCTCAAGCGGTTCCCCGCCTACCTGCAACAGCTCACGATGGAGTCCAACGGCAAGCACGTGACCCTCGACGGGCAGCCGGTCGACTACGCGACCAGCCCGGTGTACTGGGGCGAGCCGGGCACGAACGGGCAGCACAGCTTCTATCAGCTGATCCACCAGGGCACCGAGCTGATCCCGGTGGACTTCATCGGCTTCGCCCACTCGCTGAATCCGCTGGTCTCCGACGGGCAGAGCCATCACGACCTGCTGACCGCGAACGTCTTCGCGCAGGGCGAGGCGCTGGCCTTCGGCAAGACGGCCGAGCAGGTGCGCGCCGAAGGGGTCGAGGACTGGCTCGTCCCGCACAAGGTCTTCGAGGGCAACCGCCCGTCCAACACGATGCTGCTCGACCGGCTCACGCCGCACGCGCTCGGCACACTCGTCGCGCTCTACGAGCACAGCGTCTTCACCCAGGGCACGATCTGGTCCGTCAACTCCTTCGACCAGTGGGGTGTCGAGCTCGGGAAGGTGCTGGCCAAGAAGGTCGCCGCCGAACTCTCCGCGGCCGACGAACCGGACCTCGATCACGACAGCTCCACTACCGCGCTCATCCGCCGCTACCGCGCGGCCCGTTCTTCGGAGGCATGATGCAACTAGGGATGATCGGGCTCGGCCGGATGGGTGCCAACATCGTCCGGCGGATCATGCGTGCCGGACACACCGCGGTCGCCTTCGACACGAATCCCGAGTCGGTGTCGCAACTCGCGGGCGAGGGTGCCGTTGGCGCCGACTCGCTGGAGGACTTCGTCGCGAAGCTCGAGAAGCCGCGGGTCGCCTGGGTGATGATCCCGGCGGGCATCACCGACAAGGTGGTGCAGCAGCTCGCCGCGCTGATGGAGAGCGGCGACATCATCATCAACGGCGGCAACTCGAACTACCGCGAGGACTACGACCGCGCTGCCGAGCTGCGCGAGCAGGGCATCCACTACCTGGACGTCGGCACCAGCGGCGGGGTCTGGGGCCTCGAGCGAGGCTACTGCCTGATGATCGGCGGCGATTCGGGCGCTTACGCACACTGCGAACCGCTGTTCGCGAGCATCGCCCCGGGACTCGGCGCGGTCGAGCGCACGCCGGGCCGCACCGGCGACGCGGCGCCGGAGGAACAGGGCTACCTCTGGTGCGGGCCGAGCGGTGCCGGGCACTTCGTGAAGATGGTGCACAACGGCATCGAGTACGGACTGATGGCGGCCTACGCAGAGGGGCTGAACATCCTGGAGAAGGCCAACACCGGATCCGGTGAACAGGAGCACTCGGCCGAGGTGACCCCGCTCGACCAGCCGCAGTACTACCAGTACGACCTGGACATCGCGAAGGTGACCGAGGTCTGGCGGCGCGGGTCGGTCGTCGCGTCCTGGTTGCTCGATCTGACCGCAGGCGCGTTGAACGCCAACCCCGAGCTCGGCGGCCTGGCC
>JAVHVB010000240.1:0-5013 GCA_032160775.1 Pseudonocardiales bacterium
CCGCGGCTGCGCTCCAGGCACCGCCCGGGCGCCGCCGTCGCGTACCACACGGTGTCCGGCGGCTTCGTGCTCGGCGAGGTGGTCCGGCGGGCAACGGGCAAGGACATCCGCACGGTTCTGGCCGAGACGATCCTCGACCCGCTCGCCTTCCGCTGGATGAACTTCGGCGTCGCGCCGGAGGACGTTCCACTCGTGGGCCTGGCCTACCCGACCGGCCCGCGGCTGCTGCCGCCGGCGTCGAGGCTGATGGCCCGCGCGCTCGGCATGCCGATCGACGAGCTGACCGAGCTGTCCAACGACCCGCGGCTGCTCACCGGGATCGTCCCGGCCGGCAACGTGGTCGCGACCGCGAACGAGATGTCGCGGTTCATGGACATGCTGCGCGCCGGCGGAACGCTGGACGGTGTGCAGGTGCTGAAGCCGCGCACGATCCGGCGGGCGATCGTCGAGACGTCGTACCACGAGCTGGACCGCACGCTCGGGTTCCCGCTGAGGTACTCGCACGGCTTCATGCTCGGCGCCCGGACGCTGAGTCTCTACGGGCCGGACACCGACGAGGCGTTCGGTCACCTCGGGTTCACGAACGTCAGCATGTGGGCCGACCCGCGGCGCGAGCTCGCGGTCGGCTTCATCACCAGCGGCAAGCCCGTGGTCGGGCCGCACCTGGACGCCTTGTGGCGGCTGTTCCGGCAGATCGGGCTGGCCGCGCCGAAGGTCGCCGAACCGGAGCTCTACCGCGCCTGACCAACCTGAACGGGGTTACTGCATGGGGGGCAGGGTGAAGGTCGTGCTGGTCATGATCGCGCCGAGGTGCCGGCCCGGGCGCAGCCAGGACGCCAGCTGACCGGACGACTCGACCTCGACGGTCACGACGGCCGGCCGCGACCTGGCGCGGCCGGTCAGGACCGCGGCGCGCAGCGGCCCGTCCGGGAATTGCTGCACGACCCGGCCAGTGGTCTTTACCGGGAATCGGGGGCCGATCGGCCGCGCCGTGACGCGCACCGTCCAGCCGTCGCCGCTCGCCGTCATCGCCCGGGTTTCCGGTTCGCCGGTGAACTCGGCAAGCACCTTCGGCAGCGACCAGTTCTGCCGCCCGCCTACCACGCTGTCGGGTGAGTCGACGGCCATGAACGGGATGGAGACCGACACGTCCCGCCCCTTGCGCAGACCGACGCCGCCGAACACCTCGCGGTACGCCCCCACCGGCGTGCGTTGGTAGCAGATGAGGCCGCCGATCACGACGGCGGCCTTTCCGTCCGGCGGGAGCAGATCGCCGAGGACGGCGCGGACGTCCCGGCCCCGGGTCAGCCAGACGATGCCCGTGCTGTCGCACTCCCACGGCGCCGGTGGCGCCGCGACCGGCAGCGAGGCCGCCGTCACGTCGTCGAGCGTCGACTCCGGCACGCCCGGTACGGCGCGCAGGTCGGTCACCTGATGGATTTTCTCTGCCATGTCCTCATCCATTGTCCGCTTTGCCCGAATAACAAGCTGACCTTCTGCCCTGTCCGGCGGACTTGCCGCACAAAGGCTTGATCAAATCGGCTGTTCCGCCTTGAATGACTTCCGTTTCCCGGCGCATGTCTTGAAGCAGCGGCGCCACCACGCACTCGAATTTTGGGGGATCCATGAAGTTCAGAAAGTCCATCGCGCTCGGAGCCGCAGCGGTGACCGCTGCGTCGCTCGGCGCAGCTGCCGTCGTCGGCGGCACCGCGGCGGGCGCCAGCTCGCGCGCCGGAATCCCGACCGTGGTCGTGCGCATGGTCAACGACCACATCAAGATCGACGGCGGCTCGACCCTGCACGCCGGCCGGATCAACTTCAAGGTCGTCACCGGAGCGGGTAGCCACATCCTGCAGATCCTGCGGCTGCACAAGGGCTACACGCTGCAGGACGCCGGCCCCGACTTCGGCAAGGCGTTCAGCGGTGACCTCGCCGCGATCCATCGGCTCGACACCAAGGTGACCTGGCGGGGTGGCGCAACGGCCCGCCCGCACAAGCCGGGCTTCTTCACGGTCACGCTGCGGCACGGCAACTTCTACATGTTGGACCAGAACGGCAACGGCGTCACGCCGTTCCGCGTCGTCGGCGACCCGGTCCAGCGTCCGCGCGTGCCGCACTCGAGCCAGATCACGGCGTTCAGCTACGGGTTCGAGAGCGACCCGGAGACCATCCCGGCGGCCGGAACGCTGTACTTCTTCAACCAGAGCGACCAGCCGCACTTCCTCGACATCCACCACGTCAAGGAAGGCACGACCCGCCGCGACGTGACGCAGGCGTTGCACTCGAACGGCCCGCCGGCGATCTTCCTGCACGGCGGCACCGGCGCAGGCGTCATCTCGCCGTACTTCGGCCAGATGATGCGTTACGACCTGCCGCCGGGCGAGTACCTCATCGCCTGCTTCTGGCCGGCCTCGGACACCGGCATGCCGCACGCGTTCATGGGCATGTTCAAGCTGATCCACCTGAAGTAACCGCACCGTCACAGCAGCGGGGCCGGGACCACGTGTCCCGGCCCCGTTGTCACGCGGAGACGACGGGCAGCCGGAGCGCACCGGGCGCCGCCTCGGGCACGACCGGGTTCGTCGGCCGGACGGGCGCGATGCGCTCGTAGTCGGCACCGAGCTCCGGCCGCGGGTCGGCCTCGCCGCGGTTCGGCCAGAACGCCATCGCCCGCTCGGCCTGCGCGGTGATGGTGAGCGACGGGTTCACGCCCAGGTTGGCGGACACGGCCGAGCCGTCCACGACGTGCAGCCCCGGGTGGCCGTACATCCGTTGGTACGGGTCCAGCACGCCCTCGTCCGGCGTGCGCCCCATGACGCAGCCGCCGATGTAGTGAGCGGTCGACGGGACGTTGAACGCGTCGGCGTACATCCCGAGCGCATCACCGCCGATCTTCTTCGCGTACCGGCGCGCCACATCGTGTGCAAGCGGGATCCAGTCCGGGTTCGGCGAACCCTCGCCCTGCCTGGTCCTCAATCGGTACCCGAACAGGCCCTTCTTGCCGAAGGACGTCAACGAGTTGTCCAGCGACTGCATCACCAGCAGGATCACCGAACGTTCCGACGCGCGATGCACGCGAAGACTGCGCAGGTACCGCACCGGGTGCAGCAGGCAGATGAGCAGGAACCGGATGAAGCGCAGGCTCCCGCCGTCCACCAGCGGGGCGGTCAGCGGGAACAGCGCGTTCTGTCCCTTGCCGTAGCGGCACACCTCGATGTGCGTGTTCGGCTCCGGATGGATGGACGACGTGATCGCCACGCCCTGCGCGAAGTCGTAGCGGTTGCGGCTCGACATCGACAGCACGGCTTCGGAGTTCGTCCGGCTCAGCTCGCCCAGCCGGTCGGAGACGTTCGGCAGCGAACCGGTGTCCTTCAGCTTGTGCAGAAGTTTCTGGGTGCCGAGCGCCGCGGCAGAGAACACGACCTGTTCGGCGGTGAACGTCCGGCTCGATCGGCGCACCCATCGGTCGGACCGGACAGCCGAGACGGTGTACCCGCCGCCCGCCATCGGCCGGACGTCGGTGACCGTCGTGAGTGGGTGCACCACTGCGCCCGCGCGCTCGGCGAGATAGAGGTAGTTCGTCGGCGTCGAGTTCTTCGCGTTGTGCGGGCAGCCGACGAAGCAGCCGGCGCAGTGGATGCAGCCGGTGCGCCGCGGTCCGGCGCCGCCGAAGTAGGGGTCGTCCACTTCGACGCCCGGCTCGCCGAAGAAGACGCCGACGTTGGTGTGATGAAAGGTGTCCTCGACGCCGAGGTCCGTGGCGATCTCGAGCAGGACGTCATCGGCCGGGGTTCGTCGCGGGTTGGTCTCGACGCCGAGCATCCGCTTCGCCTGGTCGTAGTACGGCGCGAGCTCGCTGCGCCAGTCGGTGATGTGCGACCAGTGCGGGTCGTTCCAGAAGTTGTCGAGCGGCTCGTAGAGGGTGTTGCCGTAGATCAGCGAACCGCCGCCGACGCCGGCCGCGCTGAACAGCGTGCACTTGCCCAGCAGGCTGATGCGCTGGGTGCCGGTGAGGCCGAGCTTGGGCGCCCAGATGGAGTCGCGCAGCCGCCAGTTGGTCTTGGGGAAGTCCTCGGAACGCCAGCGGCGGCCGGCCTCCAGCACGGCGACGCGATACTCCTTCTCGGTGAGCCGCAGCGCGCTGACGCTGCCACCGAACCCCGAGCCGATGACGATCACGTCGTAGTCGAACGCAGTCACGGCCGCTGGAGAACGTGCGGCCGGCAAAGCCGATGCCGAGGGTTCGCTCGCAAGCTCGCTCACGCGGGCAGCCTAGTCGCGTGTTGACAGCTCGCCAATAAGATGTGACGCGTGCACGCGCCGACCGACCACATCCCTGGCGAGTTCCGGTACTGGGATCGTTTGGACGACCCGGCCGTCCAGCGCGCGCGCCGGGCCTGGCGCCGGGTCTGCCGCTTCGACCCCCAGCCGTCCGACGCCTACGTCCGGCGCTTCGCCCGCGCCTACTACGACACCGACCCGGTCGCTGAGGCGTTCGTCGCCGACGTCTACGACGAACTCGGTGCCAAGGCCGGCCGGCGCATGCTCGACCAGGCGCTCGAGCACGGGGTCGACGCCGTGCCGGACGCGCCGGAGTCGATGCGCGCCCTGTTCGCCGAGTTCGAGACACCGCCCGCGTGGCTGGAGCCCGACCTCGTCGAGCGCGGCGCGCGGGTCTTCCGGCGATGGGGTACCGCGGTGTTCAAGTTCGCGACCGCGTCCACCCTCGAGATGTACACCGAGAGCTCGATCGCGAAGCCGCTGTCGCTGTCCGGCGGGTACACCGGCAACCGCGCGCACCACCGCCAGCTCGAGACCGTCCGGTTCTGGATCGACGTCTCCGACCCCGGCGGCCTGGATGCGGGTGGCGCCGGCCGGGCCACCGCGATGCGGGTCCGGATCATGCACGTGTTCATCCGTCGCCGGCTGCTGAACCATCCGGAGTGGGACCTCGACGCGTGGGGCGCGCCGATCAGCGTCGCGGACGCGACGCTCACGCTGATGGGCGGCAGC